>DAOTUR010000554.1:0-7361 GCA_034436915.1 Anaerolineae bacterium | reverse complement strand
GGTCTGCTTAACGATCTTGAAATTGGGCAGATTGGCGGCTGCGGGCAGTTGTTGCGCCACCGCATAGGTCTGACTCGATGCATCCGGCGCAAGCGTGGCCGCCGGAATGCCGACGACGGACTGAGAGACAGCCACATCCTGTGCGACAGGCGCAGCGCTCACAATGGTCGGTGACGGCTGTGGGGTCGGCATTTGTGTGGCCGGGGCCAGCGTCGCTGTGGCGGCTGGCGCAAGGGTCGTGTTTAGATTAGCGGTGGGCGTGGTTCCAACCAGCGGCATATTCAGCAAATTCATCGCCGAATTTTCCAGCGCCGGATTTGCATCGAGAGTCGGCAGGACGCCGCCCATCGGGGTAGGCCGCTTGAAGGCTTCCATGAACGGCAGTTGATCCATAATGCGCTGCTGTTGGGCGGGTGACAGCACGTCACGAAAGATGAAAGGAACAGCCGCTGCGCCCAGGATGACCAGCAGGCAAAATCCAATCACGCCAAAGAGCAGGATGCGCGGCGGCCCCCCTGGATTGGAGCGGACAGCCCGCAGATTAGGTTGAGTATCGTGAAGATTGTTCATCAGTTATACCTACTACGAGCAAACAGATTGAGTATAGACGAGCCATGTCTATTTTCGTACCGCGAAAATCTTAAAAATTTCTCTGATCTTGCCCTCCGCTTGCCCTCCGCTCTCGCCCTGTCTTTGATTTGAGGCCGAGTCTACAATGCATCCCTCACCACCCGGCCTCCTCTCCCACACGGGGCGAGGAGGTGCAAAACAGGATAAAAGCCTCTCTACCACAAAGGGAGAGAGGGGTTGGGGTGAGGATGACACGCTAAAACCAATCTAAAACTCAGGTTATCCTGGAACGGCTGATTGTTTATCTGAAATGAGGGCGCAGGGGCCATATGCAGCCGTATTGGAAACGTCTTTTCGCGGGCTTCACGCTGGCGCTTGGATTGTACATCCTCTATCTGATCTGGGTTGAGAGCCGCGCCCAGATTGAAGGCCGTGAAGGGATGATCGCGGCACTCAGCCAGTTCGATGGGCGGGTGCTGCCGCTGCTGGTGGGCAGCCAACTGCTGGTGGTGCTGTGCCGCTTCATCGAGTGGCAGTATTACATGCGAATCGTGGGGGCAGAAGATCGCATGAGCGTGGCAGACAGCGCGATCATCTTCGTCGCCTGCTTTATGATGGTGGTCAGCCCCGGCAAGGCGGGCGAACTGCTCAAAGCCGTCTTTGTCCAGACGCGCACCGGCGTTTCGGCGGCGCGGGTGGCCCCGGCAGTACTGGCTGAACGGGTGGTGGATGGATTGGCGGCCATGCTGCTCATGGTCGGGGCACTGTTGCTGGCGGGCGACAGCCTGAGACTTGCGACTGTCAACGGCGTGGATTACAACGCGGTGGCACGCGGGATTATTTTCTCATCAACCATCGCCATCACTGTCGGATTGATTGTGGTGCAGATTCGCGTCCTGGCGGAATTTTTCCTGCGCGTGCTGGCGCGTATGCCGCTCATCTCGCGTCTGGCCCCGCCTGCGCGTGCCTTTTACGAGAGCAGCCGCGACATCTTTCAGCCGCGCCATATTGTGCGCGTGATCTGGCCGGGCGTGGGCGTGTTCCTCGCCAGCACATTGTGTTTTGTCCTCGTCCTGGCCGCATATAGCGTGCCGATGACCCGCGAGGTCTTTTTGCAGGCCGCGTTCATGGTCGGGGTGACATCAGCGGTGGGCGCTCTCAGCTTCATTCCCAACGGGGCGGGCATCACCGAGGCAACGAATACCGTGCTGATTCTGGCCCTGCTCTCACCGCAGTATCCTTTCATCACGCCTGCGCTGGCCGCCGCCGCCTCGTTGCTTCAGGGCTTCTTCCACAAGTGGTTTCGCGTGCTGCTAGGGATTGGCGTGGCGCTGGTGTATCGCAACCGCCTGTTCACAGTGGAGACACAGCAAGCGATGGCCGAGGTTGAAGCGGCCCATGCATGATAGAGAGGTATTTTTGTAGGGATTTGGCGTGCCAAACCCCCAAAAACACGCCATTGTTCTCAGGGCGCGGGCGTGACTGTGCCTGCCAGCGGCTGCTCATACGCGGCGATCAAAATCTCCTGCCCAATCCGCGCCGCCGCCCCTGGATCATTCACATCTTCGAGCACAATGGCAACAGCGATATGTGTGCTATCGGCCAACGTGACGAAGCCGATGAACCATGACAGCGTTTTACCTTTGCCTGAAGAGGCCGTTCCGGCATGGCCGCTGAGAGGAATCTTCGGCTGAGGCGTGACAAGAACGCCGCTTAGCATATTCGATGCCATGAGTTCGCTCAAACGATGGGCTGTGGCGGCGGCGACGAAAGGCCGCGTCATCTCCTCAGCGGGAACGCTCTGCCAATCCCCGCCATGCGGCCTGACAGCCTGAATCGTATGCGGCACAGGCGCATTGCCATCATTGCTCACAGCAGCGGCAATCAAGGCCATATTGAGCGGGCTGATGGCCTGCTGCGGGCTTTGCCCCAGGGCAACCTGCGCCAGCGTGCTCGATGGCACAGCGCTCGGCTGTGAGACAGGGGTCGCGGTGGCGATGATCGGGTCTTTGGGGACAAAGCCCTCCAGCGTCACAGGCTGGTTGACCCAGAATGATCCCGAAATGCTGTCAACGGTAGGCTGTCCCAACGACTCTGCCAGCATCACAAACGGGCGCGGACAGCCATAGAGATAGCTGTCAAGCAGCGTCATCGCCAGTTTACCCGGTGGGGCAAAGGCACAGGTGACGTTTGTCTGATCATCCAGCATCACGGGCTGATTTGCGTCACTGAGAGTGTCCGTGAGGGAGCGATTGCTCAACAGCGCCGCCGCCACAAGCGGTGTTTCCAGCACGCCGCCCGGCTGATAGCGCCCTTGCAGCACACGGTTGAAGAAGGGATTGCCATCAGCAGTTCGCAGCGTATCCCATTGGGCATCAAGCGTATTCGGATCAAAATTGGGATGGCTGACGAGTGCCAGAATATCGCCGCTCGGCACAGCGAGAAGCACTCCCGCGCCGCGATACGATAGCAGCGCTTGATCAAGGCGCTGTTGCAGCGGCAGACTGAGCGTGAGTTGAATATCGCTGCCCTGTGCCGGACGATGCAGCAGTTGCTGTTGAATATACACATCGAGCGTCTTATCGCTGTCGCCGCGCAGCAAGGTGTTATAGGCGGTCTCGGCTCCGCCTGTGCCGTAGCGCAGGCTGAAATAGCCTGTGAACGGGGCTGTTTCGGGATAGGGATAGCGGCGCTGCATCTGGCCGTTGGGCAGCGGCAACGATTCTGCCAGCACAACACCGCTGCGATCCACAAGCTGGCCGCGTGCAATTTCGGCTTCCACCTCCACAAGGCGCGGATTGTCCTCGCGCCGCAGCAGTTCTTCCGCCCCACCAATCGCCCAGTATGCCGCCGCCACCAGCATGATGAGAAAAGCGACCAGAAACACGATCAGAAGACGGTTGACCTCTTGCGTCATCTTCACGGTTGTCGCCCTTCGGAGGAGAGGCGCAGCAGCAGACCCATCAGGATGCAGCTCGTCAGGAGCGAACTGCCGCCATAGCTCAGGAAGGGCAGCGTCACGCCTGTCAGCGGCATCACCTTGAGGACGCCGCCCATAATCAGCAGACTTTGGACGGCCAGCAGCGTGCTCAAGCCCACCGCCAGCAGCGCAAAATAGGGCCGTTCCTGGTGCAGCAGCGCAATTCGCAGGCCGCGCATGACCAGTACCGCAAGACAGGCCGTGACGACCACGATGCCCAGAAAGCCCCATTCTTCCGCCAGGGCTGCAAAGGCAAAATCAGAATGCACGACGGGGATATAGCCGGGCGATCCTTGCCCGATGCCCTGCCCGATGATGCCACCCGCCCCGAATGCCATGAGACTCTGCACGATCTGGAAGGCGCGTCCATCGGCCTCCGGCCAGGGATTGAGCCAGATGTCAATCCGAAGCTGTACCACATCAAACAGGCGGTACGCGACCACAGCCGCCGCCCCGATAAGCAGTCCGCCACACGCCACAATGAGTTCAACGCCGCTGGCGACATAGAGCAGCACAATGAAGATCATAAAGAACAATACCGCTGTCCCCAGATCGCGCTGCCAGATGAGCACGACGACGCAGATGCCCCACATGAGCAGAATCGGCCCCAGGATGCGCGGCGAGAGCCAGGGATGGCGCTCGATGAAGGTCAGGCGTGGCAGGTCTTTGATGCGAATCGAGGGGTACTGTTCGCTGAGATAGCTGGAGAGAAAGACCACCAGAATAATTTTGAGCGCCTCAGACGGCTGAAAATAGATGCCGCCTACACTGAGCCACAACTGCGGCCCAAACCCCGATGGATTGACACCGAGCAGAATCGTGCTCACCAGCAGGCCAATCGCCAGCACCAGCAGCGTATAGCGGTAGGCCCGCAGCATTCGCAGCAGATAGGGAATGCTGCATGTCAGCAGCATCGCTCCTGTTGACAGCAGCAGCCACAGCGCCTGCCGATCTGCAAACGGCGGCTCCAGCCGCTCGATCAGCACTAGGCCCCACCCCGCAAGAAACATCATGAGCGGGAACAACAGCGGATCGCGGTAAGGCAGCAGGCGCATCAGCACAAGCTGCCCGCCCACCGCGCAGATGATCCATGCCAGAAACGGCCACCATTGCAGCAGATCAAAGCCGCGCTGCAAGGCTAGTGACAGCATATTCACGCCGATAAACGCGCCTGCCAGCAGCAGCAAACGCCGTTCCGTGTGGGGCGGCGTGTACAGCAGATCGAGAGCAGGCAGCGTGATCGTCGAATTCACGGCTATAACCCAAGCGGACGCTGAATCAGCGGGTGCAGAGCAGCGATCAAAGACTCAGACAATTTGGCGCGAGCGGTCACAATCGCGCCGTTGAGCGCCGTATGGGCGGGCGATGTGGTGCTGGCATCCAGCCGCTCAACGGCCAACGCTAGAGCACGTTCTGCCAGAGCAATATTCTTCTGAAAGGTGTTCATGACCCTATCGGCGGTCACAGGCGCTTCGCTCTCGTGCCACGAGTCGTAATCGGTGATGTGGGCCATCGTCGCATAGGCGATTTCGGCCTCACGCGCCAGAAATGCTTCGGGCGCTGTCGTCATACCGATGAGATCACAGCCCCACTGCTGAAAAATACGGCTCTCGGCGCGTGTCGAGAAGCGTGCGCCGTCTTCGATGAGAAACGTGCCACCATCATGGACTGTGCCGCCGCTGTCGCGCACTGCCTCAAGCATGACGCCGCGCAGATAGGCATCAAACGGGTCTGCGACGGACACATGCGCCACAAGCCCTTCTTCAAAGAATGAGCGATCACGGCGGCTGAGGGTGTAATCCATCAACTGATTGGGGATGACAATATGGCCGGGGGCGTATTCTTCGCGCAGAGAGCCGCACGCATTCACGGCGAGGATGAAGCGCACGCCGAGCGTCTTCAGGGCAAAAACATTGGCACGCTGCGGGATGGCACTCGGTGCATGGATGTGACCTTCGCCATGACGCGGCAAAAAGGCCACGCGCTTGCCGCGCAGCGTGCCAATCACGATATCGCCGGAGGGTTTACCGAAGGGCGTATCAATGGCCTGACGGGAGATATCGGTGGTTTCCGCCATGTGATAGAGGCCCGAACCGCCAATTACACCGATTAAAACAGGGTCTGTCATCTGCATATCCTTTAACATAGGTTTTTATATGTGTTTTGCTTTTCACCCTCACCCCAACCCCTCTCCCACTTCGCGGTAGAGGGGCTTTACCTCACTCCCTTCCTCGCCCTTTGTGGGAGAGGATAAGAGGTGAGGGCAACAGCGCTAACCAAAAGTGATGTTATCTATGACAGCAAAATCCGAAACCCGATCTGCCCCACCCCCACAATATCGCCATCGGTCACAATCGCCGGGCCGTTCAGCACATCGCCATTGAGCAGCGTGCCATTGCGACTGTTGCGGTCTTCCAGCCACCATTGGCCGCTGCGAAGCACAATTTGCGCGTGCTCACTGCTGGCAAACGAGTCGTGGAGCACGATGGTGTTGGTCGGGCCGCGTCCAATTGTGGTGAGGGTGTGCAGGGGATAGGTCTCGCCCGTCTCCAGATAATGCCGATCCGCATAGGCCATCTTGATCAACTGCCCATAGACCCTCCGATTGACCTGTGCCGACACTGCCGCCGTCTGATAATCGCGCCACAGGACGACAAAAAGGGCGGTCACAATGCCCAGAAGCAGGACGCCAGAGACGAGACGGAGGACGAACAGAAATACGTCCAGACTCATAAAAAGTCTGCCCGATTGAAAATATCAGTATGGCTGTTGTCCGCCGAATCAGAGGGAAGTTCGGTGGTGTAGACCATGCGCGTGCTGCCAATCTGGATCACATCGCCCGGTTGTAAGCGGTGCTCCGTCACAGTGACATTGTTGACGAGCGTGCCGCTTTTGCTCTGCACATCAAACAGCATGTACGTGCCGCCGCGCAGCCGCAGTTGGATATGATGACGCGAGACATAGGCATCGAATACGACGATCTCGTTGGTATCGCCGCGCCCAATATTCACAATTGATTGATCCAGCGGCACAATGCGCTCCCCATTGATGACCAACTGTGGATTCTGCGGGCGGAGGGGTTCTGTTGCTAGTCTGACGGGCTGCATCGCGGCTGTGCCTGCACCTGTTTCCTCGGTATGTTCGGCCTGCACATCGATATCATCCGTGCCGATAGAGGGATCAGCCATCAGGCGCACCGTTGGCGGCTTGATCAGACGATAGCCGGATTGAGAGGCCAATTCGATCAGATGCTGCGCCAACTGGATCGGGATATCGGGACGCTGACGGATGAGCTGTTTGTACGTCTCAAGGTGCAGCGATACCGTATATTGATCCGGCGCGATAGGACGACTGTCCTCATCGCGGGCGGTTCGCAGGCTGCTCTCCATGCCACGCGCCAGTTTAAGAGCGATATCATGCGCGTTAAGACGTCGGCGGAAAATCCCTGCGAAGACGCCTTCAATGAGTCGCTCAAGTTGGGCTTCAAAGTGGAGTAGATGTTTATCATTCATACGAGTGATTATAGTCGTGGGAGGCATCAGGGGCAATGAAGAGTGCGTAAAGCCTGGGTAAACTGGTGTTCAATTGATTGAGATATTACTCACTTAACGAGCATTCACTTAGCTCATCAGAAATGGCGTTTTGAGGGAGAAAAGCCCCTCATTACCGAAAAAGCGCCATAAAGCCCCTGACTTCAGGCATGGGGATATAAGGCGTAGGAGCACAAACCACTTTTTCTGATAGACGCGTCTATGAGATGGGGCATCATCTCATACTGTCTCAGTCGGTGGAAGTCTTGGCGTAAGCCAAG
>DAOTUR010000553.1:0-2419 GCA_034436915.1 Anaerolineae bacterium | reverse complement strand
TATTAAATAATAAATATCTCTCCATGTTTTCCATTGACCTAAATTATTGACCAGATAATCAAGCACAAGAGTTAACAAAGGATGAAGTGATGCCTAAAAACCAGCCTGAGTAGTTACCCCAAAACAAGCCTGGAACCCACAAAGCCGAAAAACGCCGACATCACAGGCGCTCTCGCGGGGACAGAAGGCACAGGTTTGTCGCCCGTTCTCAACGAAGAGCAGATTAAGCGGCTGGAAGATGCCCAACCTTTATTGAAGGCTGTGGCGGCCAAAGACCCTAAAAAAGCCGCTGTCGTCGCGAATATCCTGCTGGCCCTGGATGATCCTGAATATTATTGGATGGTTGATGATCCAGCGGCTTACTACGATGGGGTTTATGAATTTAATCTCATCGAGTATCTGCTTGGTGAGGTCGGGTTTACCTTTGAAGACCTGTTCGGCCTGGTTGACCTCTTTCCCGAACTTGCCGCGCTGTTCATGGACTATCTCACCTATGATCCGGGGGCGATGGCGGCTTATCAACAACTGGCCGTCGATGATCCCAGCGCCATGACTTTCCTGGGCGAACTGAGCAAAACTGATGATCGCGCCCTTGATATGATGCTGGACGCGGCGACGGCCAGCCCACAGGCCGCTGACACCCTCTTGCAGCAGATGGCCGAAGACCCCGAACTGACCGATCAAATGGCGCAGCGTCTGGTCAATCCTGGCACACAGTTGATGTTGAGCGACATGGCCGCGAAAGACAATAACCTCGGCCTGCCCAATTTGCTGCTCGGCATCACTCAAATTCTGCCGAATGAGGGCCTGGATACCATCGTCAGCATATACGGCCAGGATGACACCCTCAAAGGCACATTCCTCCAGGCCATCAGCGGCGAAGACAGCCGTGAGCGCGTCGAAGATGTCTTCATCGAAAATCCTGCTTTCGCCCGTTTTACCATCGATGCGGCGCGGAATAATCCTGAGACGGGCCTGCTCAAAGACCTCATGACGTCTGACCGCGCCGCGCAAGCCCTGGTTACGCTTGGGTTGGAGGATGCACAGGTCATGTTTGATGTGCGCGACCTGATGGTGAATGACCCGTCCTTTGTGGGCGATCTTTTCGGGCTGCTGTCGCGTCCGAACGTCACACGCGCCGATGAATTTTTTGAGATCGGGCTGCACAATCATACGGCTGGCGGTCAGGCACTGATCGACCTTTTGCAGCAGGACGACGCCAATAACCTCGCCGCGACTCTGTTCCTCACCAATACGGCTGTGGCACGAACACTCCTGAATACCGCCTCCAATCAGGCCATCACGGGCAGCGGCGATCTCCTCGCTGACTGGCTGCAAGACCCGCTCGCTGGGCAGCGCCTGATTGATCTTGTGCTGGATGACCCTGTCGCCATGCGTTCTCTCCGTGCGGCGCTGCCCAACAGTGACGCCCTGACCAGTCGGATTTTTGACATTGTGGCTGAGGCTGAAGCAGGCCCGAATCTCTTTATTGAACTGGCCGACAATGCCCGTGATACGGCCAATCATCTCGTTCAGGCGGCGCTCAATGATCCGCTGCTGGAACAAAAGCTGATCGATACCTACAAAACATCCGATGTGCTCACGGCCTTCATGATTAAGCTGGCCGCCAAACCGTATATCGTACGCGCCCCTGAACTGCTCATCAGCATCGGGCTGACGGAATTTGAGACGGAACTGCAAACGATCCGCGTAGCGCTGGCGAACCCCGCCGCCAATCGCAATCTGGCTGAAGCCATGTACTACAATGCCGATATGATCGCCTTCGTGATTGAACTGGCCGCTAATCCCGATGTGGGGGTGGCTCCTGGCCTGCTCGAAAGCCTGCTCAATGGCAATTTTGTGCTTGGTGAGCGCATTGCGCTGGTCGCCCAACGCAATGGCGGCGTCCTGACCAATCTTATCGATGTCATGACGCGCAGCGACGATGTTACGATTGCCATGATTGAGCTTGGTCTTACCAATCAGGGGGTCGCGGATTTGCTGGTCGATATGATCGTTGATGATCGCGATCTGGCGGCGGTTGTGGGCGATATTGCCAACCGCAACACGCCTGACAGTCGTATCGTCAAGGATTTCCTCACGGCGCATCCCGATGCGGCGGCAGCGGTTTATCCGGTGATTGTCGTCAAAACCGCCACGCCAACCGCCCCTGCCCCCATTGGCACACCCGAAGCGACACCCGCGCCTGTCGTAGAGGTCGCGGTGGTCGCCACCAGCACAAACGCGCCTGTGGCCCCCATTCCGGTCACGGATACGGATGGCGATGGCGTGCCGAATACGTCTGATAACTGCCCGACTATCGCCAACACGAATCAGCTTGACGCGGATACGGATGGCGTCGGGGATGTGTGCGACCCAACCATGACAGCCGGCGCGGATACAATCGTCATCACGGGCA
>DAOTUR010000552.1:0-3667 GCA_034436915.1 Anaerolineae bacterium | reverse complement strand
AAATCGGTGACGATCCAGCGGCCGCTTGCCAGCGTGCGTGGCACGACATAACCAACAGATGCCGAGAGAGATGACAAGGCCGGAATCACCATGGGCAGACCATCATAACTGGCAGAATTGAGCGCAGCACTGTTGAGCGGATAGACCTGCCCGCCCGCATCGATAAATTCAATACGCAGCATGGATGGATCAATATCTTCCATGCCAGCGCTGACGGTGATATCCAGCAGGAGAAACTGCATATCCGGTGGCAGATCGGGCGTATCAACAACCGTATAGACATTTTGCAGCGCAACCTCTACGTCTCCCATCACCAACGTGTCCCCCACAGTCCCCTCTTCAAGCGTCATATTCAGCCCCAGACTCTGACCGTCGCGTGACAACTCCTGTTCCGGCGGATACGTCGCGGTAATGAGCGTCCGTGTGGCTGTTGGCAGCCCTTCTTCATCCGTCTCACCCATCAGGAGCAGCACGAGGCCGGGACTCACCTGACGAAAGATACTTGTCTCGCTGCGACGGACATCGCGTTTGTCCACGAAGGTGAACCGCAGCACAGCCCCGGTATTCATCGTCAGCAGAAATTCTGTGCCGTCCCGAATAGTCTCGAAGAAGGTTTCATTCTCTTCGGACCAGGGAATGCCGATGACAGGCCGCACCGACATGCCATTCACGAAGGAGGCCGTATCGGGATTGGGATCAAAGCGCCATTCCGAGGCCTGGACACGGCGGCGCTGCACGACCCACACACGCGGATCGCTGCTGCCCGTCACAATCTGGAGATTGACCGGATAGGCCACTTCACGGCCGCTGTCTCCACCCTGAATCACGTCATCCTGGGCTTCTAAGGCGAGGGGTGTCGGCGTCGGACTGACATTCGGTGTTGGTGACAAGGTGACAGTTGGGGCTGCCTCCCTCTCCTGGGCGGACGATCCGCTGAAGAGGCGGGCGACCATCAAACCAAGAAATATGACACCCACCAGAGCCACAGCTCCAGCGACTTTTGGCGAGGGCTTGCGTGACGCTGTGCGTATCTCATTCTCTGGCACGTCCAGCACAACACTCTGTTTGGCGGCCTCCTGCACGCGCGTCGGGGTTCGCGCCCAGCGTGCGCCAATCGGCACCAGTGCCGCCTCGTCATAGCGTTTGACCAGTTCAGCCGCCACCTGCTGTTCCAGGGTATCCGAGCCGAGCGCTCCCGCCGTGCGGACTTCGCGCTCATAGGCCGTTTTGTAAGCCCGCTGACGCTCCGTGGGAACGAGTTCCCAGAGGGCATGCAGCTCGCGCAGCGACAAGGCTCGAAGTTGAGCCACGGTGTAAAATTGCAGGCTCTCCGTCATTGGCCCTCACCTCTCATTTGACCACTGCCCGCCATGGAGGATTGTTTTTGCATGGCGTCGTTATAAGTCGTGTCGGCGGTTGGCTGCTGCACAGGGATGACAACATCGACTTTGGGTTGAACCGTGATCTCGGGTGTCACATGAATTGTTGATGCTGCCTCAAAAGAGTTTTGAGGCACGCTCATGAGACCAAAGGCCGTGATCTCATTCGGCAGCATCTGGGCGCGATGTTCCAGCCGATTGACATCCTCACGGGCCGTGTCATAGGACACGTTCTGCTCGGTTCTCACCTGTTCGATCAGAGCTGTGCGGGTTGGCTCGGAGAGACGTCCTTCGGGCGAGGTCTTGACCTCATGAATCACCTGTTCCGCTTGCGTGCCAGATAAGCCCAAACGAAGTGCCTGATCGGTAAACAGACCAAAACGATGCAGGTTATCCTGAATCGGCGCTTGCCCCTCAGCAGGTCTTACTCCCATGGCCTGGGCCATCTGCGTCCCTACCGTCAGATGATCCAATCCAGCCAGGGCAGGAAGGCCTGTTTGCGCCCGATCAGCCTGGGTCTGGCGAATCACATCCCCAATGACACTCGCGACATCCGAGCTTCCGCTGACTTTGAGTTGGCCCATCATCTGAGCACGAGCCGCACTGGTGAGAGCGTCAGCACTTTGTTCGAGGCGAGCCGCCACAGCCTCCAGACGTGATCCCTCGGATGGGCTGGACTGTGTCGATCCAGTCTGGGAATGTGGTGCTGAGCGCATCACATCAGTGATATGCTGCTCCATCTCTTCGCTGGTCATCTCTGCCGCATAATCACTGCGTTCCCGCTGGCGCTGCGTCTCCGCACTCTCATTGACGGTGCCAACCGCCGTGTCTGATACGGAAGCAAGCGGTGTAAACAGGCCCATTCGTCGCGTGGGTAACGGGCTGAAGCGACCCATCGACTCTTCAGGATCAGTTTCGTTCATCGCATCAGCGGAATCTGGGGCGCGCCGCTGCTTTGCTCCTCGAGGCAGTGTCCACGTATCCAGCATCTCGCCGACCGCAGGCACCAGCATCGCGCGTGAGACGGCACGTCCATGTTTGTCGTAATCGGTGTTCTCAGGATCACGATCACTCAACAGCATGGCTCCGACCAGCGGCCCCGCAACACGGCCAACCAGCGGAAGATTCTGCGCTACCTGCCGTGTGATTGATCCCTCGGTGAATTGTTCAGCGGCTTCGCCGAGGGCTGTGCCACGCAGACCGGGTAGATGGGTCAGGGTTCGGGCTGCTCCACTCAGAGTTGAGAAGCCACCAAACATCAATCCAGCCGCTTGAGCCGATGTCGCACCATTGTTGAGCGCACCCATGCCAGCCAGGGCATTTGATCCGACACTCGTCGCCAACGTAGCGCCGCCTGTGGCTGTTGCGGCTGCCGTCAGGGCAGCCGATCCAGGCGAGACCATGACTCTGCCCGTGACCTGTCCCATGGCATTGAACAGACGGTTGAAACTGTTCCAGACGGCCTTCACGCCCGACCAGAGCGTGATCAGAATAAACACGAGGCAGATTAAGCCAATCCCGACAATGGCGGGTGCGCTACCCGTCGCAGCCCCGGCCAAAAAGAAGCCCATCACGAGTGCCTGGACCAGCGCGATGATGGCCGTCTGAACGATCAACTCAATCCATTGATTGATCAGACTGTGAGCAATACTCTCCGTGCGCTTAAAAAACGCAAACAGGATGGCAATGCCAAAGGACACGAACGTGATGCCCATCGCAATCGTCACGAGCAGATGCACGATCTGCTCGACCAGCCCAAACACAATCAAGGGCCAGGCCGTGAGCGCCCGCTGCTGCGAGGCCCCCGCCATCGACACAGCCCCTTTCCGTTGGGCCTCATCCAGATTGTCCCAGGTCATGGGTGAAGTCGCGCTGTCGAAGTAGCCCCCAGTCATATTCCAATCCATCGGCACCACCGATGTTCCCCCCACACCCGCCCAGGTAGACGAATTGGGATTCAGAAAGTATGGCAGACAGCCCGGCGAAAAGACCGGCTGCGGATAGCCCATCACATCCTGGGCATGGCTGCGCAAATAGGCCAACCCAATATCCAACCCATCAATCACGCCCGGCCCTGTGGCCCCAGGTAAATACACATCGAAATAATCACACAATGGGCCCAACGCCAGATCATTCCCCTGCACCCGCGACAGCGACGAGAAATCGCCAGCATTTGTGTTGAGGCTGTTCAGTACGCTCACATACATCATCTGCGAGATACTGAGGCGAAAGTCGTTCATCCCTTGATAGAGACTGGGGCCAAGCGTGAAAAAGAGCATTCCTGCTGC
>DAOTUR010000551.1:0-7493 GCA_034436915.1 Anaerolineae bacterium | reverse complement strand
CGGCTATGCTCTGGCCCCGGAGGCGCTGACTGCGGCCATGAAGAAGCTGCATTCGTATCTCATCATGTCGGCCCCGACCATGAGTCAGATGGCCTCGATTCGGGCGCTGGAGCATGGCGAAGACGATGTGGCCCACATGCGCGATGCCTATGATGGCCGCCGCCGCTTCCTGGTCGAGCGCTTCAATGCGATGGGTCTGACATGCTTTGAGCCGCGTGGCGCATTTTACGCCTTCCCGTCTATCGTCAGCACAGGCTGGACGGATGAAGAATTCTGCGAACGGCTGCTGATGGAAGATCGCGTGGCGGTCATTCCGGGCAGTGCCTTCGGCGAGAGTGGACGCGGTTTTATTCGCGCCAGCTATGCCTCCAGCGATGAGAATATCGTTCGCGCCGTTGAGCGCATCGAGCAGTTTATGCAGCGGCATGGGCTGCTCCATCTGACGCCTGCGCTGTAAGTACGACATTCGCCTGTCCCCTCAATACGGGGAATGCCTCTAAAAGACACCATCCTCTTAAACATAAGGGCGCAGAATGGAGCAATTCCCTGCGCTCTTTTTTTGTTTGCGCTAGTATTGTCAATAATCGGTACAAAATCCCCCATGTCTTAAGCTGTGTTTCGATTAAAATAGAAGAGTAGATCCTCAAGAACGCCTGTCAAACATGGGCCTGGGGAAAGAGAACGGATTTCATCAATTCGCATGGAAACACGTACAAAAGTTTATCTGTCTATCACCCAGCCCACGCTCAAGACCGCCCTGCGCGAGTGCCTGATCGAGGCTGATTATGACGTTGAGATGCTTGATCCGAACACAACGAATCCAGCACTCCTGTCAGCGACACGGGGCGTGATCCTGCTGGAGGCCGAGACTGCGGACAGCCCCTCTCTCGCGCTGTGCCAGCGGCTGCGGGCAATGGGCGTGACGTCCCCCATTGGTTTGCTGACGCCGCCAGATGTTGATGTCATGGAGCAGGCCAAGACCTACGGCGTGACCGAGATGCTGCCTCTCCCGTTCCAGCCGCTGCGCCTCGTCAAGCATATCGAGAATATGGCGTGTCTGCATGATACGCAGTCGATTGCGGCCCGCTACCAGACGATGATGACCAAACTACCCAATGGAATTGTCATCATCAGTCGAGAGGGCACGATTCGCCATTGGAATACGGTGGCGGAGCAGATGTACGATTGGCTGGCCTCGGAGGTTGTGGGCCAGCCTGTCATGGCGATCTTCCCGTTTCATAACCTGCCGTTTACTATCGAAACGCTGTCGGATGCCATAGGCGGGCAGGGCTTCTGGCGTGGTGAGACCATTCTGACGAGTAAAAATCAGCGTTCTGTCAATGTCCTGCTCATGTTCGCGGCGGTGACGGATGCGGACGGAAATCTCGTGGAATATATGATGCTGCATCGGGATGTGACCGGGCAGCGTCATCTTGAGCGCACCCTGCAAACTGCCGAAGAGCAAACGCACTCGATCCTGGATGCCATGACCGACGTGGTGATGATCCTGGATCGGCGTGGACGGATTATCCAGATTCCCACACGCAACAGCCCGCACCTGCCCCGTCCGTCGTCAGAGCTGGTGGGGCATACCGTCGATGAACTGCTGACGGAGCGCAGCGGCGATATCCAGACCGCCCTCAATAGCGTCATTCAAGACCAGCGGTCTGTGCAAATCGACTTTGATCTAACGATTAAGGATGATATCCGCCACTACAACACCACGCTGTCGCCCTTCCATGATGATCAAATCCTGATGGTGGCGCACGATACCACCTCACATGCACGGGCGGAACGGGCGCTGCAAGAGACGGCCACGCGCTATCGTCAGCTCTTTGAATATGCCAACGATTCGATCATGCTGGTGGATGTCGAAACCAATCATATCCTCGATGCCAACCGTCAGGCATGCCGCAGCCTGGGCTATCAACGCGAGGAACTGCTGCTGCTCTCGCTCGATGACCTGGATGTCACCACCCCGATGGGGGATAGCGAACGGCCCTTCTTAAGCATGAGTGGACGCATGATCACCGAGCACTCCTATAAGCATCGGGCGGGTCATTATGTGACGGTGGAGAGCAGTACCCGCGTCATCACGGTCAATGGACGGCCTGCGCTGCTCACCTTCTCGCGTGATATCGGCGAACGGCAGCGGGCGCGGGCGGCTGAGCGTGAACAGCGTTTGCTGGCTGAGTCGCTGCGTGATACGGCGGCGGCGCTCAACAGCACGCTTGAACTGCGCGAGGTGATGGAGCGCATTCTCAATAACATCTCGCGCATCGTGCAGATGGAGAGCGCCAGCGTCATGCTGCTGGAAGATGGGGTCGCCCGCATCGTGGAGCATCGCGGCTATCCCGCGCCTCTGCTGGCTGTCCTGGAAGAGCGCCGCTATCCTCTCACGGAGATGAACACTCTGCGCTGGATGTACGAGCACAAACAGGCGCTGCTCATCACGGATACCGCGCGGCATCCTCTGTGGATCAAGGATCTGAAGCTGCTGACGGTTCAATCCTATCTGGGCGCACCCATCATCTCC
The DNA here is from genome assembly GCA_034436915.1 of Anaerolineae bacterium. Classification (GTDB taxonomy): domain Bacteria; phylum Chloroflexota; class Anaerolineae; order Aggregatilineales; family Phototrophicaceae; genus JALHOR01. The sequence continues at coordinate 4,957 of DAOTUR010000551.1, read as the reverse complement.
GGCGATGCTGTGATTGGCTTCATCAATATTGATTCCTCAAAACCGGGCTATTTCAAACCGGAGCATGTGGAGGGCATTAAGGCCTTCGCCGATCAGGCCGGGGTCGCCATCCGCAACGCCCACCTGTATGAGCAGTCTCAGAAGTATGCCGAGGTGCTGGAGACAAAAGTCGCACAGCGCACCGAAATGCTGGTTCGCATCAACGCCGAACTCACCGAGCAGATCACCGAGAAACAAGCGATTGAAGTGGTGCTGCAAGAAGAGCGCAATCTCCTGCGGATCGTGATCGATAATTTACCCGATCATGTCTATGTCAAAGATGCGGAAAGCCGCTTCATCCTGGCGAATATGGCCCTGACGCGCTTTCTCGATGCACCACATCCCGACGCGCTGCGCGGCCAGCACGACGCGGATTTCTATCCGAAGGAGCAGGCCAGCCTCTTTGCCGCCCAGGAGCGCCAGATCATCGCCACCATGCAACCGCAAACGGCGGCGGAGGTGCTGGTGGTGACGCAGCATGGCGATAAAGTCTGGTTGCTCACATCCAAAGTGCCGCTGCTGGATGCGCGAGGGCAGGTCATCGGTATCGTGGGCATTGACCGCGATATTACGCCGACCAAGATCGCCGAACAAAAGCTGTCTGAGGAGCGCAACCTCCTTCGCGCCCTGATCGATACCATCCCGGATCGGATTTACCTCAAAGACACGCAGCTTCGTCTGGTTTTGAGCAATCTGGCAAATGCTCGCACATTTGGCTACCGCCTGTCGGATGATATTCTCGCCAAGACCGACCAGGATTTCATGGGGCGATCCGTCGCCGAAGAGAATATTGCGCTGGAGCGGCGCATCCTCGATACAGGTCAACCGATCATCAATGATCCCGTGTTCTTCATTGCGCCTGATGGCACACCGACCTGGGAATTGGCGACTCGTCTGCCGCTTTACAACGGTGATGGCGAGGTGACAGGGCTGATCGGCGTCAACCGCGATATCACCCGTCTGCGTCAAACAGAGGCCCAGCTTGAGCAGGTCGTCGCCAGCGCCCGCTGTTTGCTCTGGTCAGCCGTTGTGGAACAGAGCGGCGATGAGTTTATCTGGCAGTTGCAGATCGCCAACGAGGAGGCGGCACAGCGCTTTCTACCCCTCAATAGCGAGGACAAAAGTTATACCGACGCTTGGCAGGAGGCGATTGTGCCGGAAGATCGGGATCGGCGGCGCTACGTGTTCCGCACGCATCTGCGCTACAACCGCCTGTCCTACAGCCAGGAGGTGCGCTGCTATCAGGCCGATGGCGCGATTCGCTGGTTGGTGGAAGATGTTCAGATTCAGCAGATTACGCCGGGCCGCTGGGGCATGGTGGGCGTCTGTACCGATATCACCGAACGCAAGAAGGCCGAAGAAACATTGCAGCGGGCTAAACAGGAATTAGAGCGCCGCGTCTCGGAACGCACCGAAGAACTTGTCCTCGCCAATCAGATGATGCGCCAGGAGGTGCTGGATCGTAAGCGGGCGGAAGATGCGGAACGGCAGCAGCGGATTGTGGCCGAGGCCCTGCGCGACAGTATCGCCGCTATCAATAACTCGCTGGATCGTAATGAGGTGCTGGACGAGATTCTCACGGCGATGGAAACCGTCGTGCCGCACACAGCGGCGTCGATCCTGCTGCATGAAGGCACATATGCCCGTATTGTGCGGCAGCGCGGCTACACCGATGCGCTGCAAGAACTGCTGCCCATCAAGGATATGCCCGATTTTCAAAGCGTCCTTGCCAATCGTGTGCCGCATATCGTGGGCGATAGTCACTCCTATCCCGGCTGGCTGACCCTGCCCGGCACAGAGTGGATTCGCGCCAACATGATTATCCCGATTCAGCTCGAAAACCTCGTGATTGGCTTCATCTCGCTGGAAAGCCCCACCCCCAATCAGTTTACCGAGGACGATGCACGGCTGTTGCAGAGCTTCTCCGAGCAGGCCAGCATCGCCATCCGCAATGCCCGCCTGATGGAAGAGGTGCGCGGCTATGCCTCTGAATTAGAAGATCGCGTTGAAACCCGCACACAGGAACTGTGGAACGGACGGGCGCAGTTGACCTCTATCCTGGATTCGATGCGTGAAGGCGTGATTTTCTACGATCTTCAATATCACGCCTCATACGTCAATCGTTCGCTCTCAGACATTACAGGCTACAGCGAGGACGATTGGCGCACGGCCAGCATCGGCTCCAATCTCATGATGAATTTGGCCCAGGCAGAACCCTATCAGATGATTCGCAAGATTGGACGCAGCTTGCGGCGCAAGGGCAGTTGGCAGGGCAATCTTGAACTGCGGCGCAAAGATGGCAGCATCTACAGCGCGGCCATCAGCGCTACCGATGTCCAGACTGCCGATCAGCGGATTGGTGTGCTGGTGGTGGTGCGCGATATCAGTCAGGAGAAGGCGCTTGAGGAGCAGAAGAAGCGCTTCATCGCGGATGCCGCGCACGAACTTCGTACTCCGATTGCCAATTTGAAGGTGCGGCTGTTCCTGATCTCGCGCCAGCCCAATCGCGTCCACGAACATCTGGATATCGCCATGAAAGCTGCCGATTGGATGCAAACGCTGATTGATAATCTGTTTGATATGGCGCGGTTTGAGCGCGGCGTGATTGCTCTCAAGCTGGAGTCGACGGTGATGCAGGTGTTTTTGCACGATGTGGTGCGCTTCCAAGAGCCAGAGGCGGAGCGGCGCGGCCTGGAGTTTATCTATGATTTCCCTGCTGATCCCATCCACGCCTCGGTTGACCCCTTCCGTCTGGCGCAGGTCGTAACGAATCTCGTCATCAATGCGCTGAACCACACACAGGCCGGATCCGTCACGGTGACGACCTGGACGGAGGACAAAAATGTGTATGTGCGCGTGCGTGATACCGGTTCGGGGATTGAGCCGCAGCATCTGCCGCATCTGTTTGAGCCGTTTTATCGCGCCCGCAATGATGACAATCGCGGGACGGGCCTGGGCTTGAGCATCTCAATGGAGATCGTGCAACTGCACGGCGGCACAATCACCATCGACAGCACGCTGGGCCTCGGCAGTAGCTTCACCATCTGTCTGCCTGTGGGGATTTAACAGAAACCCCTCCCTGACCCTCCCCACTCCGTAGGGAGGGAAAAAGGTAATGATTTACCTATCCATGAGAATCGCGGGTTTGTAGGGGCAGGATATATCCTGCCCTGATGCCAAATCTCCTACAAATCACGGGCGCGATGCATCGCGCCCCTACAAGAGCCTTTGTCGCATTGAGAGAGGGAAAAGCCCCTCCTTGCGAAGCGGGGAGGGGTTAGGGGAGGGGTTATTGTTGCGAAGCGGGGAGGGGTTGGGGGAGGGGTCAAGCCGTCGGAACCATATGAATCACGGTTACGCCGCCGCCGCCATCCTTCGTATCAGCCGCCACTGCCTTGCTGATGAGCGTATGCCCATTGAGATACCTATGCACCGCCTCACGCAGTGCGCCCGTCCCTTTGCCATGAATGACGCGGCCAAAGGGCAGCCCTGACAGATAGGCGGCATGGATATAGCGATCCAGCTTCTCAAGCGCCTCTTCCACGCGCAACCCGCGCAAATCCAATTCCATGCCCGGCGAGGCGGCATAAGGAATTGTCGTCTCGACAGATGGCTCATGCAGCGGAGCGCGTCCGCGGGCTTTATCGGCCCGCTTTTCGCTCTTGTTGCGGCGGCTCACATCGCCCAGCTTGGCGCGCACGCGCATCTTGCCGACCTGCACAGCGACTTCGCGGGAGTCCAATTCAACAATCGTCCCCTCAGAATTGAGCGACTCCAGATACACCACATCGCCCAGGCGCGGAACCCAATCCGTCTCAATGATGCGCTCGACCTCGCCGGACTCTTCGGGCTGCATCCAGGTCGTGAGCTTTTCCGCCGTCTCCTGAATCGCCTTCAGCTTCTCAAGCGGCATCCCCGCTGTCCGCAGTTCGCCTTGTAAGCGCTTGATCTCTTTACGCAGCAGTTCGAGTTCGTCATCAGCGCTGCGGCGGGCGGCACGGACGACATCGCGGCGCTCATCTTCAATCTTGTCGAGGCGGGCTTGCAGTTCAACGCGCTGCTCCTCCAACTCGTCGCGCAGATCGCGCACCTGATCGTTCTGGCGGCCAATCTCGACGCGGGTGCGCTGAATTTCATCCAGCAGGTCTTCGGTCACGAGATTTTCTGTCGTAATCAGCCCGCGTGCTGCTTCAATGATGGTCGGGTCGAGGCCGAGACGGTTGGCAATCGCCAGCGCATTCGAGCGACCCGGCAGGCCGATGATGAGGCGATAGGTCGGGGCCAGCGTTTCAAGATTGAATTCCATGCTGGCATTGCGCACGCCGGGCGTCTCCACCGCATACACCTTGAGTTCAGGGTGATGCGTGCTGACCAGCGTCGTGACATGGCGTTGCAGCAGACGGTTCAGCAGGGCGCGGGCCAGCGCCGAGCCTTCTGCCGGATCTGTGCCTGCGCCCAACTCGTCCAGAATCACGAGCGATTTTTCATTGCACTCGCGCAGGATGTGGATGATATTCGTCATATGTGAGGAGAACGTCGACAGCGACTGCTCAATGCTCTGTTCATCGCCAATATCGGCAAATACGCCCTCAAACACCGACAGGGTCGCTTGCTCTGCCGGGACATGCAGCCCGATCTGAGCCATCAGGATCAGCAGGCCCACCGTCTTGAGCGACACGGTTTTGCCGCCCGTATTCGGGCCGGTGATGACGAGTACCCAGGTCGTGTCATCAAAGTCGATATCAATGGGAACGACATTGCCTTTGAGCAGCGGATGTCGCGCCGACACGAGGCGAATCGTGCTGCCGGGGTGCTGTGTGCCGCTTTTGCGATTGATGCCGACCAGTTTGGGCTGTACGGCGTTCATGGCTTTGGCGTGGAGCGCCCGCGCATTCACAAAATCGAGATAGGCCAGGAC
>DAOTUR010000550.1:0-4063 GCA_034436915.1 Anaerolineae bacterium | reverse complement strand
GCGTCTTCACGGCCATCGATAAAGGGGCCACGCAGCAGGAGGTCGATGATCTGATCCTGCAAATCATCACCGCCCAGAAGGACGAGTCGAGTCGGGCGGTGCATCTCAATGAGACGCCGTTTGCCTTTGCCATGTATGGCGAATCGATCATCGAGCAGGTGGCAAAAGATGATATGAACTTCATCGCTCGTCTGCCGTATGTGGATCGCGTGGCGCTCATGCCGGATGCTCATCGCGTCAAGCTGGGGCATGTCCCTGTTGGCGGGGTTGTGCTTACCACAGATTGCATCCTGCCCGGCGTGGTGGGCAATGATATTGCGTGCAGCGTCTCCTACACCACGACCAATGCATTGGTGGATCGTGAGTGGTTTGAGGAGCACGCGCAAGCGCTGGAATACATCGTGCGCGAATATACCTACTTCGGCCAGCAGATGAATCCGAGCGATCTCTACGGGACGCCCTCGGTATTTAACACGGTCATGGCAGATCGCAGCACGCCGATTTTACATGGCGAAAACGTCTTCGATCTGCTGCAACGCGACGAGAGCAAACGACTCCTGCGCGGGTTGCTCGGTGTCGCCCGCAATCATTTTGGCACGAGCGGCGATGGCAATCACTTTGCTGAGTTGGGCATCTCCAACTTATATGTGGAGCAGTCATCGCTGAAAGCCAGCCCCAAGCAGCAGGGGGCGCTTGCTATCCTGACGCATTTTGGCAGTCGCGGCGTCGGATCGACCATCGCAGATTATTATCTCAAAGTTGCTAACGAGCTGCACAAGATGCCGAAAGACCTGGAAGACAATGCGCCGCTGTTCTTTGGCGACGATCAGGGCTGGGCGGAGGATTATTTTGTGCTGATGCGTTGGGCGGGCGAGTTTGCGTCTGCTTCGCACACCTGGCTGCATGAGCGGCTGCGGGCGGAGATGGCGGCGCGTGCTTTGCTGCCTGCCAACCACGACTCGCTCAATATTTACACGCGCCACAATTATGCCTGGGCTGTGCCTGAAGGCATCATCCATCGCAAGGGGGCAACGCCTGCTGAACGTCGGCAATATGGCGTTATCCCGGCAACGATGGGCCATGCCTCCAAGATTGTGATGGGCCTGGGCAATGAGGATTTTATGCTGAGTGCGTCGCATGGGGCAGGGCGGGTTATGTCGCGGGGAACGGCGCTGCGCCAGATTCAGGGCAGCACGCATGAGTACGTCAAAAAAGAATATGGCATCACGCTCATTGGCGGCGACAGGGATGAAGACCCTCGTGCCTACAAGGACATCAATGCGGTGATGTCATATCAAGCCGACTCGGTGCAGACGCTTGGCGAGTTTGCGCCCGTCATCGTGCGTATGGCTGATCCGCATGTGGGATGGCGACGGTAAGCACGTTTAGAAGCAGATACTTATAGAGGCAAGGTTTGTGCCTTGCCTAAAATTCATCGAATGATCCATGCCAGGATATGGTGCTCAGATGAATACTGGAATAAATATCGCTCAATTCCTTCTCAAGCGCCCTGAGATGACGGCTAAGGGACGTTATAAAAGGTTAAAATATAAGATAGATATGATGAAAATATCGTAAAGAGATTGCTCAGGAATACAAAATAGGATTTAATGTAAAGAACTGTGGAATTATAGAGTCAAAAATATTATGCCTATCCATGATGCACGCTCACCGATCAAATCCTCTAAACGTTCTCCAACCCCCACAGAAAAAGTCGCTGCAAGCCACATGGAAACATCTGTGGGTGCGACAGATTGGGATGCTGGAGAAATTTTGCAACTCCAGCGCCTTGTTGGTAACAAAGCCGTCCACCGTCTGATGCGCGAGCGCACCGTTCAGCGCGAAGCGCATGGCAAAGGCTGCTCCTGTGCAAGCTGCTCCTCTCTTCAAAGAGAGGCTATCCTTCAGCGTGTGGATGAACACGAAGAAGATATACAGGCCAGCCGCATTCAACGCGAAGGACATGAGAAGGGCTGCGGCTGTGCCTCCTGTTCCGGGGGGGGCGAAGATATTCAGGCGATGCGGATTCAACGGGTCGATGAGCACGAAGAGGATATTCAAGCCAGTCGCATTCAGCGCGATGATACTGTTCCAGTGACAACAACAGAAGCGCCAACGACGACACCTGAGACCACACCAACCACAACGCCAACGCCAGAAGCAGAACATGGCCCGCTCTCGCTGCTGGACACGATCAAAGAGCTGATCAAGACCGTCACAGATATTGTCACGGCGCTCCAGGATCACCTCAAAGGCGCGTGGAATTCGACGGTTGCCAATGATGATGCGATGAAAGAAATTGCAGGCAAATTGGGCGTCAAACAGTTCCTGGCAGCAGGTGCTCTGATCAAGGCTCCGCTGCAACAACAATTGTCTGTGGCGATCAAATACTGGACGCCTGTCACACTGGCCGATATCCGTCCCTCAATCGAAGCCGCACCCCAGACGCAGCGTGATGTGGTCTGGAAAGATGGCACATTGATGGGCGATTTGAAAACCAAACTGGGCAATGACGAGTATCTGAATATGCAGCCCATCCTGGGCGTCTTTAAAGAGGGCGTCACAGCGGAAGACAACAAGTCGCATACGCGGGCGGATAAGGCCGATGAATTTATCCGTCAGCATCTCTCCGCCTTTGTGGGCGATGCGGTCAAGGCCGGGCGCAAAGTTGAGGGCCAGGTTGCGGTGGTCGATGGAACAGAGTGGGCCGATGCCTATAACCGCGAATTCGGCGACGATGGTGAGGAGGCCAGCACCAATGCGTTTGTTGAACGATCCACTGCTCGTACCATCTGGATTCATAAGACACGCGGCAATGCCGGCACGATCATCCATGAAGGCGTGCATAAATATACCGTCCCTGCCTTCATCACTGACGTCGGCTTTAACTTCAATGAGGGGGTTACGGAATACTTCACGCGGAAAGTCACCAGCGCTCTCGGCTATAGACGTGGCAACTATGAGTCCAATTTCCTGGTCGCCAAGAAATTTGCTGACTTTGTGGGTGATAGTGCGCTTGCCAAAGCCTACTTTGATGGCGATGTTGCCGCCCTCATTACCGCATATGGAGCCAAAATAGAGGCGAAGAGTTCGATCTTTTCTTCCATGCAAACCATGATGATGGGCAAGCAATGGGCGGCGGACAAGGCGTGGACAGAGTTGAAGACTAAAGTGAAGGCCAAAGATTGGTTAGGCGCTATAGCCCTGATGTCATAACGCTGTGATAATCATGGCTAACCAATCCTCATGGTCAGGACGGTTACGTCCCACCGTTCTGACGCTGATTGGGATCGTAGTGATCATGGGGATGATATATCTATTTCGAGATCAGGAGAAACCATTGATGCCGCAGTCAAGTCATGTCACGGACGAACTTCAACGGGCGAGATCGCTGCTCAGTCCGCGCCGCGTCAATACGCCGCTCACCGAAATGAGCGCCAATCCTGCCCCGGAGACGATTGGAGCGCAGGCAGGCATTGGCTTCAAGGCCACCAAGTCGGGGCTGACGTTCAATGTGTATGTGTTTGAAGATTGGGATCAGAGTAACGCGGCTGTCGGGAGCTTTGACCGCCAGCATGAAGCCGAGAAAAACGTCTACGTTGCCACCTCCATGAATGGCCCGCTGGTGTTCTATGGATTTGTACGGACGGATACCCGTGATGGCACGGACAAGCAGTTTCAGCTGGCTGATTTCATGTCTGCGTTTGCCGGGGATGAATAGAGATCAGCCGTCTGCTAAAGGGGCTAAAAACAGCCTCCGAGTATTGAAGCAGCCCCTATAGTGGGCTTGGTTTTGGTAAGGCGGAGGCTTGACCGTCAAACGATCCACACATCATGCAGAAGAGCTTTAAAAAACAGATGATAAAATTGGTCTTTTGGGCGCAGCACGCTGCATGGGCATTAAGCTAAGGGGAAAATGCTATTTGTCGCCAGATCAGCGTCTGTTTGCTTCGCGGACGCTGAAGGCTAAAGCCCTCAGCTATGGGATTTGAAAGACAATGACCTCATTTATGCCTGTTTTAGACAGCCTGTGTCGCCCTTAAGGGGGACGGAACGGCGTCAA
>DAOTUR010000549.1:0-4289 GCA_034436915.1 Anaerolineae bacterium | reverse complement strand
AAGCCGTTTGATAATGGAATTTGTAATCTCAAAACAGGGTCATCATGCTGTTTTTGAGCCATCGTCTTGATCGTAACGCCCTGTTTGGTCTTTTGTAGGGGCACGATGCATCGTGCCCCCTATGCAGCAACTTAAGAAAATCGAACCTGCTTGATCTCTCTTATGCCCTGTCGTCAGGGGTTGAAAACCCCTGCCTTGCCTGTTGCGGGACTGAAAGTCCCGCTCAAACCATCTTTTGGGGCGTGTTAGCGATTTTGCCATGTCTTTGGCCCAGAATGAGCACAAAATCCTTAAGTTGGTACGCATGGGGCACGATGCATCGTGCCCCTACGGAAAATGCTCTCCAAAACATGCGTTTAATACGGTAAATCCATTACGTTCCGCATTATAAAACGGCTTCTGAGTCAATAAATATTGAAAGGCTCTCCCAGACGAGGAGCGCCTTTTGCGTTGATGCGCCATCTTTGGTTGGTGTATCATAAATGTGATCATAAGGAGGCCAATGCATGGACATCACACGGATACGCATGACCAACGAGCAGTATATGGCGATGACGGATGATGGAAAACGCTATGAGCTGCATGATGGCATCTTGAAGCAAGAAGATTATGGAGAAGACAATGGAGTTGAGATGCCAAGTGCAGTCTTTATCCACAACTGGATTGTTTCTGTCTTACAGTACGCGCTGATGCAGCTAACCTTCAAACCACATTTAGGCTATGTGCTTGGCGATGGACAGGATTATATTTTAGATCGCGGGGTTATTCTCAAGCCTGATGTCTCCTTCATTGCCGGACGTTTCGAGACGTTCCCCAAATATCCCACGACTTCACCAGATATTGCTGTCGAGATTCTTTCACCCTCAAATACGGCCAGTGAGATGAATTACAAAATCAACGCCTATATTCAATATGGGTCGCGCCTCGTCTGGATTGTTGATCCTGAGAGAGAAATTGTGACGACCTATCGCCCAGGCCAGGAGGGTGACATCATTGCCCGCGTTTTGAGGATCGATGATGTGCTGACAGGCGGGGATATGCTGTCCGATTTTCGCCTCCCCTTGCATGATCTGTTTGGTTCGATTCCCCCAGAAGCATAAGCACCGCACACTAACGGATCAAAAAATGCAGAAACAAAAATCGCCAGCCGAGATGTCTTCATCCCAAATGGCGATTTTTGATGTGACCGATGAAAAATGTCCGCAACCTGAGCTTATGCTCCCAGACCAAGACTGCGCAGAAGCGCGATCAACACCGCAATAATTTGCATGAGAATCCTCCATACCATCGATAGGGATGAGACGAAAAATCCCCAGAAAAGTTCCCTTGATTGATGTCAGGGACACAAAATAAGGCTTCGGCAAGACTGCCGGATGGCTGACGTGATAATCACGGAAGACCGCATAGATTTGCTCAGGGCGGGCATTGATGGTCTGGCTGTACTCGATAGTTATGTGGGTCAGGGTGTGCTGTATCTCCCCTTAATGAACTCATTTGTGATTTTTATCACATAAGAGGGATATAGCAACAAATCGTATAAAAAAGTTGTATCATTGTGAATTAAAGCACAAATACAAACATCTATACATCATCATTTTGCCCTCTTGACTTTCCAGCCGCTGGAAGTCCTATCCTTATTTTTATCAGGAGTACCTCGCTACAGCGATTATGAGGATCTCGCCTTACGTATTCGCATAAAATGATGCCGACACCGCCGCGGTCATCGTCAAAGCTCTCTTCATAAGCACCTCCCGACGGCACAGAAGGAAGAGTCAGACGCTTGAAGTCCCTCCTCACGGAGTGGGGAGGGATTGAGGGAGGGGTCACTGCGTATCGTTATCGCAAATAAGGCTGCGTCAGCCCACGAGCACGCGCTCAATGCGCTCCATCGCCCAATCAATATCCTCGCGGGTGATGATGAGCGGCGGGGCAAAGCGGATCACATGCGTATGCGTCTCTTTGCACAGCAGGCCCTCATGCATCAGCGCCTCACAGAAGCGCCGTGCACCGCCCGCCTCTGCATGGAGTTCAACGCCGATGAGCAGGCCGCGTCCCCGCACCTCTTTGATATACGGGCTTTCCAGGCGTTTGAGCCGCCCGATCAAATAATCGCCCTGCACACGCGCATTCTCGATCATGCCTTCTTCAAACAGCACGCGCACCGCCTCCCGCGCCACTGCTGCGCCGAGCGGGTTGCCGCCAAAGGTCGAGCCATGATCGCCGGGATTGAGCACATTCATGATTTCAGCATCGCACAGGACAGCGGAAATGGGATAAAAGCCGCCTGACAGCGCCTTGCCAATCGTCACAATATCGCCGCGCACGCCTTCATGTTCGGTGGCGAGAAAATATCCGGTGCGGCCCAACCCGGTCTGAATCTCATCGGTGATGAGCAGCACATTGTGCCGCGTGCAAATCTCACGCACGCGCTGTAAATAGCCATGCGGCGGGATGACAACCCCGGCTTCGCCCTGAATCGGTTCCAGCGAGAAGGCGACTGTATTCGATGTGATGGCGGCTTCAAGCGCATCGGCATCGCCATACGGCACGAGGGAGAAGCCCGGCGTCAGCGGCCCAAAGCCATCGCGGTACTGCGGTTCATCGCTGAAGCTGATAATGCTGATGGTGCGCCCCTGAAAATTGCCCGTACAAGCGATAATCTCCTGCTGATTGGCGGGAACACCCTTCACGGTATGGCCCCATTTGCGCGCCAACTTGAGCGCTGTTTCAACCGCCTCCGCGCCGCTGTTCATCGGCAGCATTTTGTCATAGCCCGTGAGCGCACACAGCTCCTGCGCCAGATGCGGCAGTTGATCGTTGCGGAAGGCCCGCGAGGTTAGCGGGAGCTTTTGGGCTTGCTGCACAAGGGCGTTCAAAATACGCGGGTGGGCATGGCCTTGATTGACAGCGGAATAGGCGCTGAGGAAATCGAGGTAGCGTTTGCCCTCAACATCCCAGACCCAGATTCCCTCGCCCCGTTCCAGCACAACATCGAGCGGCTTGTAATTGTGAGCACCGTATTGATTTTCGAGTGCGATATAGTCTTGGGTGTGGGTTGCGGACAGAATCATGCTGCCTCAAATAAATCGTATTCATCTGCCTCTACTATAAAACATGCACAGCCATGCTCCAATTGTCATACCTGACGAAGGTTCTGAGAGGCTGCGTATTTGTGCGAATTACACAGACGAGACGGAAAATGCAACCCACATGCACGTCTATGATTTTGGCGCAACGTAAATCGGACATGTGCCCGTATCCACCGCGCAGGTGGCAATCACGTTGTTATCGCGCACCACATCAAATGTACTGCCGCGCCAGAAGATCGCTGTTGGCCCCACTTCGAGAAAGCCATACATACTGCTGCCACACGCGGCGGGTGGCTGACGATTGCCGACAGTGGCATCGCGCATCCGCAGGCATTTGTTATTCGGCAGAGAGCGCATCAGGCCGCCAAACGGCCCTACATCCCAGGTGATGGACTCGCCACGAAACGTGATTCCTTCCAGCGAGATGCGGCTGCCCGACTGATTCAGGATCGTGAACGAATCATGATCGTAAAATAGAGTCACATTGGGGATAGAGGTCGGCGCAGCTTCAATCGCTGATGCCTCGGTGGGAGCAAGTGTGGGTACATCCGTCGGTGGGATCGCTGTCGCGGTGGGCGGCGCGGCGGTAGGGGGTGATTGTGTTGGATTGTCCGTCGGCGCGGCGGTGGGGGCGGATTGTGTTGGGCGGTCTGTCGGCGCGGCGGTGGGGGCAAAGGTTGCGGTGATTTCAAGGGTCACAGCCGTATTGGTGGGAACAGGCGTGGCAATGATGGCGATAATGATGGGCGTCGGTGTCAGGGCGGGCGGCTTGTTGGCTTCGATGATGGACGGAATCACGCCGATCACGGCCACGAGGATGGTGCTGATGGTGGCGATAATGGGCAAAATTACTTGCGGCGTGCGCCATTCACTGGGCTTTGGATCGGCGGCAGCCATTGGTTTTGGATCAGGCGATTCACTCATGGGGGGCCTCTCTAAGTTGGATGATGTCTTTAAGTATATAACGGAGGCCCTGTCGTTTTGTGATTTTGTTTGGGGCAAGATCGTTTTTTGCGATCATATCAATACACATCCTATCAATACCTTCGCCAAAATCCAGAGTACCTGGAAAAGCAGGGTTTTCGCCAAAATTTGGCACTTTGTGACCTTTTATAAACCAAGTTTTGGGGTCAAATGTAATCATTCCCCCATCCGTGCGACAAAGGCCCTCGTAGGGGCGCGATGTATCGCGCCCTGATT
>DAOTUR010000548.1:0-7038 GCA_034436915.1 Anaerolineae bacterium | reverse complement strand
GCGAAGTGGGCGTGGGCAGCACCTTCACCTTTACGCTGCCTGTCGCCCAGGAGCATCTCCCCATCGCTGCAGATCCGATTGCCCTTTCTGTCGATGCCTTCTCCGGCACAAGCGTGGATCGGCCTGTGGTGCTGGTCGTCACGCCGAGTTTGTCGGCGGCCACGCTGCTCAACCGCCATTTGACGGGCTGCCGCACCGTCTTCGTGCAGCATCTGGATCAGCTTCCCACAGCGCTGCCGCGTCTGCTACCGCAGTTGATTGTGGTCGATACCGTGTATCAAGACCTGCTGCCCACGCTGGCAAAATATGGGCATCTCACGCAGATTCCGGTGGTGACATGCCCGCTCCCCGGCGAGGATGTGCTCAAGCAGCATTTCCGCGTGGATGGCTATCTCGTCAAGCCGATCTCGCTGCAAAATGTCAAAGACACGCTGCATCAATTTGTGCAGGAGATTGATCGCATCCTGATCGTGGATGACGACGCCGATTTCGTGCGACTGCTGGTGCGCCTGCTTAATCAATCGGTGGAGCGCTATCAGGTGATGTATGCCTCCAGCGGCACAGAGAGCCTTGCGTTGGCAAAGCAATTCAAGCCCGATCTGGTCTTTCTGGATCGCCAACTGCCGGATATGGCCTGCGAAGAGGTGATCGAACGGCTGCGAGCGGGGCGTGCTCTGCCGATTATCATGATCTCGGCGCAGGATCAGATCGATTACAGCCATGTGATGAACAAGCCCCTGAGCGTGAGTCGCAGCAGCGGGCTGATTCCGAGCGATGTGATTCAACTCATTCAGGATGTGTTGGAGATGACGCGGCGTACAGCGGGTTAGTCGATCTTCATATGAGGGCTGCAAAAACCCTCCAAAAACGAAAGTACCTCAAGAATTATATCGGGTGCTAAAGCGTCAATATCATCAAATTCATCCCTTAACTTGCTCAGAGTATTGATCAGTTTGCGCTTAGAAATACCTTGGGCACGTAGTACAACGATTTGATCACGAAGCTTATCTACATGCCCCCAGTATTGGGTGTCAAAGTCATCAAATTGAGAGGGGATGTTGTTGATCGTCTCAGACAGGAGTGCTTTTAAGTTAGCCATTGAAATGCCTCATATAGACAGTGTTGACGCCCCAGACAGCACGTTAGTCGATACGTAAAGCAGAGTTGCAAAAACCTGCTAAAAAGGTGAGCTGCTCGACAATCACATCGGCTTTGTACGCCTCAGTATCGCTAAATTCATCTCTTAGGGTCTGTAAAAATATAAATTTCCGTCGAATAAAGATATCAGCAATGATTGTAGAGATGACAACACCTTGTTTCTACAATCATCAGTAAGTTATTCTTTTACCGATCCTTAGCTCAACCAGGGTATCTTCAAGATCATTTTTAGCAACACCTTAAGCCCGTAACGCGACAATTTTATTGCGAAGATCATGAACATGTCCCAGACATCGTAATTCAAAGTCCTCTGACAGAGAGATTGTATTGATTGTTTCCAAAAGCTTTGTTTTGAGATCAGACATCGCTTCTCCTCTTTCAATTCGTCCCAATATTCTCCAGCATATTGAGCAGCAAAACCTCGGAGATAGGCTTCTCAATGAAGGCCGTAGCGCCCAATGATAGCGCCAGATCCTTCTGCTTGAGCACGCTGCAAATGATGATCGGCACAGTTTGCGTATCTGGTTGCGTCAAGAAGCGCTGCAACAAGTCCCATCCGTCCATCTGGGGCATCATCAGATCAAGCACGATGGCATACGGGCGGCTGTGCTGCACATGAGCAATCGCCTGCTGTGCGTCCTGCGCGAACAGCACACGGTAGCGATGGGCGGTCAAATAGCGTCCCAACAGTTCGAGGATATCGCCATTGTCATCCACCACGAGGATGGTCTTTTGTGTAGATGCAATCGGCAGGCGGATGCAAAAACCTCCATTTTGCGACTCGGTGGCTTGGAGCGTGAGCTGTGCGCCGCTCATGAGGGCGAGTTCTTCCAGCGTCGTGCGCCGCTCATTGATCTCCTGCGGCGAGAGGGCGCGAATCGCCTTCGTCGGATGCAGCGTGAGCGACAGGCGGGCGCGGGTGTCTTCTATCTCAAGCGCAATCGTGAGTGTGGCGCTGTGGGCATCGGCGATCAGGTGGCCGAGCAGTGCCAGAATCAACTGACGCAGCGGTTGATGGCCGCGTTCGATCTCAGGCGGGGGCAGCACAAAATCTTCTTCCACCACGAGTCCGGCCTGATGCAGCTTATCCGCCAGCAAATCGACAGCGCCGCGCACAATCTGGGCAATCGGCATCGAGCGCTCGGCCTGGGCAAAGCGGGCTACTTCCAGCCGCAGCAGTTCCAGGCGATGGGAGGAGGCAGTGTCCACCGGGGCTGCTGGAGCCTCATCGAACGTCAACCGTTCCCACAGGATGCCCGCGATGCCTTCCATGATGCCTTCGAGTTCCCGCTAAAAGTGCCGCCGACTGATATTCAATTGATCGGCCACCGCCTGCGGGGTTTGCCCATCGATATAGCGCATGGTCATGAGGCGATGCCGCCGCCACTCCCGCGAGAAGGCGGGCGCTTTGGTTCCCGGATTCAACTCCTGGATGACATCAATCAGCAGATGATGGAGCTGCCAGGCTTTTTCTTTGCGGGCTTCGGTCTGGGGGACGAGAAGATGCGTCAGCGGGTGGTTACGGAGATAAACAATATCATACAGGTGTTCGTAGGCATCGGCGAGGTGTTTGGCAAAATCATCTTGAGATAACATTTTAAAACTCCAAAAAGGTCACACCATGTCACAATTCTGTCACCCTCGGTCTGGGGATTCAATCGTCTCATCAACTATAGTGTTGTGTAAGGGTTATTGTAGCGAGGTTTCTCAAAAAATGAGAACGCTTTGGTACATGTTACAAGGAGGCTGCTGTCACGTATCGCATCACAAATTGTTGTTCAAAACTGGCTTTTTCATTCATGAGGAGATTTAAGATGGCAAAATCGTACCGTTTGTTATTGGGTCTTTTCGCGCTACTTCTGCTCATCCCGATGGCGGTTCACGCCCAGGATGCCACGCCTGTCCCGGCGTGCCAGCAAGGAGCCAAGCAAATCGATTTCTGGCATGGGCTGAGCGGGCCGGATGGGTCGTTCCTGCTGGATATGGTCAACAAGTACAACGCGGAAAACAAAGATGGGCTGTGCGTCAATCTGACCGTCATCCACTGGGATCAGTTCTTCAGTAAGTGGCTGAGCGATGTGGCGGTGGGCAATCCCCCTGATGTCGTGATCTATCACATCAATGAAATGCCGCAGTATGCTCAGTTGGGCGCTGTCGTCCCGATTGATGATCTGGCGGCGAAGGTTGGCATTGATATGAAAGGCTTCCCCGAAGAACAGCAGAAACTGTCCAAGTGGGAAGACAAGCTGTACGGCGTGCCGCTGGATGTGCATCCGATTGGCATGTACATCAACGTCGATATGGTCAAGGCGGCGGGCCTCGATCCGTCCAAGCCCCCGACAGATCGGGCGACCTTCCTGGATTGGGCGCA
This sequence comes from Anaerolineae bacterium, assembly GCA_034436915.1. GTDB lineage: Bacteria > Chloroflexota > Anaerolineae > Aggregatilineales > Phototrophicaceae > JALHOR01. Next base: position 3,509 of record DAOTUR010000548.1, on the reverse strand, counting down.
GAAGCTGACCAAAGCCGATGGCAGCCAATATGGAGTGTGCTTCGCCTCGGTCAATGTGCAGTCGTTCCGCGTGTGGTACGGCTGGCTGTGGCAGAACAATGCCCCATTCATGAGCGATGATATGAAGACGGTGAGCGTGAGCAGCCCCGCCGCCGAAGAAACCCTGCAATTCGCCCAGGATTTGATCAGCAAATACAAGGTCGCGCCTGAAGGCCAACAAGACCCGGATGTCGATTTCCAGAATGGCAAATGTGCCATCCATTTTCAAGGCCCCTGGTGGATCACTGGCTATGCCGCCACCGAAGGTCTGAACTTCATGACCGCGCCGCAGCCTGTCCTCTTCAAGGAACCCGGCGTGTGGGCCAGCGATCACTTCTTCGGCATCTCCAAGCAGGACAATACTGACGATCAACTGAACGCGATGAAGTTCGTCAAGTGGATGGCAGACAACGCCGCGCTGTGGGGTCTCTCCGGCCAGATCCCGGCCAACGAAGCCGCCCGTAAAGATCCGATCTTCACAGGCAGCGACATCTACAAGTATCAGGAAGCCTTCATTGCGGAACTGCCCTATGCCCGTCTGACACCTGTCATCCCGCAAAGCACGGAAATCTTCGCTGAGAATGTCCAGACACCGCTGGTCGTGAATTTCCAGGCGGCGCTGCTCGGTGTGATGAATGCCTCAGACGCGCTGAGTGAGATGCAAACGGGTATTCAGGCCGTGCTGGATCGTACCGCCCCGGCTAAATAACCTAAACCCCTCCCCTGGCCCCTCCCCACGTTGTGGAGAGGGGCTGCGGGTGAGGTTGCCCCTCCTTGCGAAGCGGGGAGAGGTTATCTGCACCCCTGAATAATCTTCTCACATCAGCCAATCGTCACACTAAAGGATCATGTGCAATGCGTCTCTTAAAAAATGGTTTATTGCTGGCGATAGTACTTATTTTTGTGTTGATCCTCTCGGTGCTGCTGCTCGCTGATGACGCCACCGCCACGCCCACCGCGAACCCCATGCCTGCCTGTGCCCTGATGATGACAGCGACCCCCACTGCCAGCCTCACGCTCACGCCGACCATCACCCCATCACCCGCGCCCACACAAACGCCTGATGTGACCGTTGAACCGCTGTCAGCGATTCAGATTGAGCCGTTTGATGTGCATTTCAACCCCAAACGCGAGAAAGCCTTTGCCGTGGTGATGAATTTCACTCTGAGCCTGCAAAACAACCTGCCGCAGGATTTGAAAGCCAAAAATCCTGCTTTTGAACTGACGCTCGGCGGAGTTGAATGGGGCGAACTGGTATCGACAGATTTTCGTATGGGCGTGATCCAGGCACGCGGCACATATGGGATTGTGCTGCAAACCCTCCTCCTGATGAAAAATGCGACAGACGCGCAAAAAGCCGTCCTCGACTGCATCAAGGCGGGCGCTCCTGTAGATGTGCGCGTGCATGGCACGATCATCACCATGCCAGGAAGTACGGAGATGCCTCTCGATATTGATCTGACCGCTGAGGGCCTTGTCCTCCCCACGAGTAACTAACGAAGGATCAAGCGTGTGATTGCCGAAAAACAACGTGTACGCCCAACCGCCCAGGCAGCGCCTGTGAGCAGCAAGACCTCGTCCGCAGTCGGACGCAATGCGACGGCGTATCTTTTTCTGACACCGTATCTGGTGGTGTTCATTCTCTTTCTCCTGCTGCCTGCGATTGCCGGGTTCGTCATCAGCTTCACCGATTGGCGCATCCTGGGTGCTCCGCACTGGGTGGAACTGGGGAATTATCGTTCCATCTTCGCCGATAAGCAGTTCTGGCAGGCGTTTCGCAATACGCTGGCCTTCACCGGGCTGACCGTGCCCGCATTGGTGGCCGGAGGATTGGGCCTCGCGGTGCTGCTCAACATGCGCCTGCACGGACGCCTCATCAGCCGCACGATAATCTTTGTGCCATATGCGATTATGGTGACAGTGGTGGGGATTTTGTGGCGCTGGATTTATGATCAAAATTTCGGCCTGCTCAATTTTTATCTCGGCACGCTCTCGCCGGAGCTACGGAATCTGTCGTGGCTCACGAGCGTGGATCGCGCCCTGCCCGCGATTGCGCTGACGACGATCTGGTGGCAGATCGGCACGAACATGATCATCTATCTGGCGGGCTTGCAGGAAATCCCCGAAGAATTGTATGACGCTGCCCGCGTGGATGGCGCGAATGCTGTGCAGCAGTTCCGCTATATCACGCTGCCGAGTCTGTACCTGATGCATATTTTCGTCATCCCGACATCGGTGATTTCCTCGCTGCGCGTGTTTGGACAGGTGATGGTGATGACAGCAGGCGGGCCGATTGGCTCCACTTATACCGTCGTGCAGCATCTTTACAATCGCGGCTGGGTCAACCAGTATATGGGCGAGGCGTCGGCGGTGGGGGTGTTTTTATTCGTCATCACCTTTATTTTGACTATGATGCAAATGCGCTTTTTCCGCGCCACCTAGAGGTTCTCTATGGATCGTTTCAAAGATATACAGTTTGAGCGCTTCTGGCAGCGCAGCACGGGCTACTTGATCATGTTCGTCATCACACTGTTGATGGCTGTACCTGTGGCCTGGATGCTCACCACTGCGCTGCGCCCGGAAGGGACAGTGCGCCAGTATCCTGTCAACTGGATTCCGCCCGATATCACCTTGAAGAACTTTCAACTGGTGATGGAAAAAGTGCCTGCATTGGGGCGCTGGTTCTTCAACAGTGCCTTCATTGCGCTGGCGACGACCTTTTTCAGCCTGCTGATCGATTCGCTGGCGGCGTATGCGCTGGCCCGCATGGAGTTCTTCGGCAAGCAGATCGTCTTTCTGGGTATTCTGGCGACGATGTTGATCCCCGTCGAGGCGACGATGGTTCCGCTGTATCTCGGCCTCGCCAATCTCAAAATTCTCACGACGGATTTTGGCACGTATATGAGTTTGATTTTCCCGGTGGTGGCGAATGCCTTTGGCCTGTATTTGCTGACGCAGTTCTTCCAGGGCATCCCCAAAGACCTGGAAGACTCGGCGCGGATTGATGGTTGCACCGAACTGGGCATCTGGTGGCGTATCATCCTGCCGCTGTCGGGGCCAGCCCTCACGGCCACCGCGATTTTCACTTTCATGGCAAGCTGGAATAACTTCGTCTGGCCCTTCATCGTCACCAGCAGCGATACAACGCGCACGTTGCCCGCAGGCTTGGCGATGGTCTTTGGCGGCATCACAGGCAGTCCGTCATCGGTTCAGTATGGCATGGTCATGGCCGGGGCGGTGCTCGCCACGCTGCCGCCCCTGATTATCTTCGTCGTCTTACAGCGCTATTTTGTACAGGGCATCTCGCTGACGGGCATCAAGGGCTGATCTGGCATTTGCTCTCCTATACCAATGTCAGATACCCCACGCCTAAAGGCGGGGGCTTGCAGTTATGGCGGGATTGAAACCCAAAACACACACCGCGTATGGCGGAATGACCGCCGCCCGGCGTCCGATGTTGACCGCCGCGT
>DAOTUR010000547.1:0-13769 GCA_034436915.1 Anaerolineae bacterium | reverse complement strand
GGCAGGCCGAGGTGATGCTGGCCGGAGCCAGCGAAGCCGCAATTGTGCCAATGGCCGTCGCTGGATTCAACAATATGAAGGCCCTCACCCATCGCAATGATGAGCCGCAGCGGGCCTCGCGCCCATTTGATAAAGATCGGGATGGCTTTGTGCCTGCTGAAGGCGCGGCGACACTCGTTTTGGAGAGCCTGGAACACGCGCAAGCACGCGGCGCACGCATTTACGGAGAAGTCCTTGGCTACGGCCACACCTCCGATGCCTACCACCCCACCGCGCCGATTGAAACCGGCGAAGGAGCAGCACTGGCGATGAAAAAAGCCATCAAAAATGCCGGGTTGACCCCCGAAGATATCCATTACATCAATGCACACGGTACGAGCACGCAGTTGAACGACTCTGCCGAAACCAGAGCGATCAAAACCGCCCTGGGCGAATATGCCTACAATGTGCCGATCAGCTCGACAAAATCGGTCACGGGCCATCCGTTGGGCGCAGCCGGGACGATTGAAGCGGTGTTTTGTATCATGGCGCTGTGCGATCAGTTCGTGCCGCCCACCATCAATCTCGATCATCCCGATCCGGAGTGTGATTTGAATTATGTACCACATGTGGGACATGCACAGCCTTTGCAGCATGTCATGAGCAACGGGTTTGGCTTCGGGGGGCATAACGCAGTGATCATCCTGGGACGTTATGACGAACATGGCCGCCGCTAGCACGGGGCCGGAGCTTGTGCCGCGCCTGTATGCCCATATCGTGGGCTGGGGCATGGCTGTGCCTGAATGCGTCATGACCAATGATGACCTGTCCGCATTCGTCGATACCAACGATCAATGGATTCATGAACGCACAGGCATCCGTCAGCGCTATATCGCCAATGACCGCGAGTCCTCCGCCACATTGGGGCTGGGAGCCGCACGGCGGGCGCTGGAAATCGCCAATATTCTGCCGACAGACCTTGATCTCATCGTTGTGGCGACCAGCACGCCCGAACATATCTTCCCGGCGACGGCCAGCCTGATTCAGGATTGGTTGGGCGCGACAAAGGCCGGAGCCTACGATCTCAGTGCCGCCTGTTCCGGTTTCGTCTATGCGCTTGAAAATGCGACACAGGCCATCAAAGCGGGCAGCGTCAAAATTGCCCTCGTCATCGGCGCAGAGACGATGAGCCGCGTGATGGATTGGCATGACCGCACAACCTGCGTGCTCTTTGGCGATGGCGCGGGCGCAGTTGTGTTGAAAGCCAGCACGCAGCCGGGCGGCGTCCTCGCCAGCTTGCTGCGCTCAGATGGCGCGGGCTGCGATCTGCTGGCGATCCCGACACAGAACGTGCGCGATCTCGCTGGACACCGCCTGAACCGTATGTATATGGCGGGACAGGATGTGTTCAAATTCGCGGTGCGCGTGGTGGATGAGGGCATTCGTCAGTGCCTCGATAAGGCAGGCGTGGCGCTGGAAGATGTGCGCCTGATTGTGCCGCATCAGGCCAATCAGCGCATCCTGGCGTCGGTTGCCAAGCGGTTGAAGATGGATTCCAGCATGTTCATGAGCAATGTGGAGCGTTACGGCAACACGTCCGCCGCCTCGATCCCGATTGCGCTGTGCGAGGCCATCGAACAGAAGCGCGTGCGGGCCAATGATCATATTGTTCTGATTGGGTTTGGCGGGGGGCTGACGTGGGCCGCGTCGGTAATTAAGTGGGGTGTTCCCAAGCCGGAAGCGCCGCTGCTCAATCGTCCACGCCGCCAATTTGCCTATGCGCTGGCCGATGTGCGCTCACGCTTCACACGTTTACAGCGGGCCTACAGCGCCCTGCGCCGCCGCCTGAAAAAGCTGCTTTCGTAGCGGCTGGTGATCCTTTCGTCTGAATAAGAGTTTTCCCCATACAACAGCTTCGCAGCAGGTCAAAACACTTTTGCAGGGGCGCACTATGTAGTGCGCTCTTACGCTGCTCCGACCTCAGATTGAAATGGCATTGGCAGCACGACGCGATCATGCATACCGATCATCCCCTCCCCTATTGTTGCCCATTTTGCGAGAGTCCCAATTCACAATTCATCATCAATAATCAACGTGAGTTCCGTTACAATACAGGGATACATGGAGGGCGCAACGCGACATGAAACTGCAACAAGCATTTGACGTCTCAAAAGGCGAAGTTGTCGCGTTTACGGGCGCGGGCGGTAAGACAGCGGCTCTCATCGGGTTGGGCTACGAGCTGCACGAGTCGGGCTGGCGCGTCCTCGCCACGACCACTGTGCCGATGATCGAACACCAGCTCTCTCTGTTTCCTTATGCGCTGTCTGTTCATGCGGGCTGGCACGCCATCAGCACGGCCCTGGGCGAGTATGGCTTCGTCTTTCTCTATGACACCATCAAGCAGGGCATGGTGACAGGACTGCCGCTGGACAAGCTGCCCGCCATGCTCGATAACGTCGATTCGGATGTGCTGCTGGTCGAGGCCGATCACGCCGCCGGACTGCCCTTTAAGGCCCCGCGTGCCGCCGAACCGTTGATCCCGTCAGAGGCATCGCTGGTAATTCCGGTGACATCGCTGTCGGCGCTCGGCCAAACATTGGACGCCGCGCATGTGTATTATCCACAACCGATGATTGAGCGCTTTGGCTTTTATGCGGGCAGCAAGATTCGCCTGCCCTGGGTGGCGCAGGTGCTGCGCGATGAGACGATGGGCCTCAAGGGTGTGCCTGAAGGGGCGCGGGTGATGGCGTTCGTCAATCAAACGCCCGACAAAGGCTACATGAAGACTCGCGCCCGCCAGATTGCAAAATTAGCGCTGCGCTCCCCGCGTTTTACAGGCGTGGCGATTGGCTCCATCCGCAATGCCAATCCCATCCTGGAGGTGCATCGTCCGATTGGAGCACTGGTGCTGGCAGCAGGCCAGTCCACGCGCATGGGCCAACCCAAGATGCTGCTGCCCTGGGCCGATGGCAAAACCATCATTGAGCACATCGTTGAGCAGCTTGTGATGGCCCGCATTGATGAAATTGTGGTGGTGACGGGACATTATTCAGCGGAGATTCGGGAGCGGGTGCAGCCGTTCGGGGTCAAAATTGCCTTCAATCGGGCCTATAAGACGGGCGAGATGCTGTCCTCGATCCAGACCGGGCTGCGGGCCATGTCCGATCATATTGCCGCCGGATTGATGGTATTGGGCGATCAGCCGCAAATGCAACCGCGTGTGCTCTATCGCCTGCTCAAAACCTATGCTGAGGGCGTCGGCCAAATTCTCATCCCCAGCTATCAAATGCAGCGCGGCCATCCGCTCCTGATTGGACGCCGCTACTGGCATGAAATCCTCCAGCTTGAGGGCGATGCTTCTCTGCGCGATGTCATGAACGCTCATGCCGACGAGATTCGCCATGTCGTCGTGGATACGGACACCATTTTGCACGATGTGGATACCCCCAGCGATTATCGCAATGCCCGCCGCCGCGCCGGGCTGCCCGATGCCCCGCCGCGCCGTTCTGATGCGGAAAGCTAAGTCGCGCCGCCCCCACCGCCGCGCTGCTCGATGAGTTCACGTAAAATATCGCGTGACCATTGATCGCTCTGCAAGACATGGGTACGGCGCAGAGTCACAGGCCGCTTGTTGAGGCTGCCATGTGCCACATCGCGCAGCTCATCAGAGCGGGTCATGGGCGTGACGACGATGATGACCTGATTGGCTTCGATGATGTAATCACAGGACGGCGCATAGAGAAAACTCTGCTTATCAGCCAATCGAACGCCGATAATGCCCGCCTCGAACTGTTCACGCAACTTCAATGCGCCAATCGACTTGCCAATCCAGGGCGAGGTCGTTTCCATGTACAGCTCTGTCGTCTCCAATCCCGTCATGTAATTGAAGATGATGGCATTGATGAACTCGCTGATATCAGGGCGCGTGCTGGACAGCAGAATGAAACGGGCCGCCACATGGAAGGGACTCACCACGCGATCCGCGCCCGCACGTTCCAGCTTATCGACCATATCATCGCTGGGAGCAGTGGCGGTGATGAGCAGGCGTTTGTTGAGCGAGCGGCAGGCCAGAATAGTGAGAATCGATTCAGCCTTCTCCTCAATCGACACCATGATGGCGGAGGCCCGTTTGACGCCCGCCCGAAGCAGCGTTTGCTCCTGACGGGTATCACCCTGCACCACACGGAAGCCGCGTGCCATCATCTCTTTTGCGGCGGCGTCATCATCGACCAGAATCACAAAGGGCCGCTCAGGATTCAGGCGCTCAATCGCGCTGCGGGCCACGCGATTCGAGCCGCAGATGATAAAGTGCTGGCTCATCTCCTCAATCGCCTTCGCGGACTCCTCAAGCGTGTAATGGCGCGATCCACGCGGCGCTTGGGCGGTGTAGTGCATGATTTGTGATGATAAAACTTCATGCGAGGGGATTTTTTGCCCCTTTGCATCCGTCCCCAATGTAAAAATATGAACCGCCGGGGCGACGAAAATCAGTACCTCGTCCTCTTCAAATGGATAGTCTTCTGAGGGCGCAGGCACAAACAGCCCATCGGCGCGGCGCAGGCCGATCAGACTGGCATCATAACGTTTGCGGAGGCCGATGTCGTTCAGCGTTTTGCCAATCCAGGGCGAATCGTCGGCCAGGGCGACCTGTGTCAGGCGGTAAGGGGTGTCGATGGCGAAAAGCAGACTATTGAAATAATCATTCACGGCGGGACGCAGCGTCGCGTTATTGAGGAACTGGCCTGCCACGTCATACGGCGTGATGACGTAATTTGCGCCGACGCGAATCATCTTCTGGCCGAGTTCATCATCCAGCACGCTGGCCGTAATCGACAGCGTGGGGTGAAGATGGCGGGCGGTGAGCACCGTGAGCAGGGTTTCGGTATCGTTTTCCAGGATGGCGGTGAGCGAACGCGCATGTTGGATGCCTGCCAGACGCAGCACGGCGTCATCCGTCGGGTTGCCATGAATCACTTTGAGACCCGCGCTCAAAAGATGCTCGGCATACGCCCCATCCGCCGTCACCACAACGACCACATCCATCAATGTTTGACCGAGCACAATATAGTCACTGTAAAACAAGAATAGTCGATACATGGGCGAACGCAGCAGAAATGCGCCACCTTTGCCAAAGATGCGCGTCAGAATCTTATGGATCGGCTCATAGGCTTGATCGAGCAGCACCTGGCGGCGGCTGTTGGCAAACTGGAGCACATAGCCGACGGTTTTATCGACGATTTCACCCTTGCCGCAGATGATGTAATGCTGGCGCATCTGGCTGATTTTTTTATAGATCGTGCGGCGCTGACGTAAGCTGCGAATGTCCGGGCTGATGAAGAGCAAAGCGAAGGCTTGCAGCGCAGCCGTCAGCGCCCCGAAGCCAAAGATCACCAGGAACACGGTGAAGAAGCGGCCCTCCACTGTTTTTGCTGCAACATCGCCATAGCCAATCGTGGCAAGGGTGACAAACGTCAACCAGAAGCCCTCCAGCACCGACAGATGCTCAAACAGGCTGAAGCCAAAGATGCCAATGGGGATGATGATGAGAATGATGAAGACAGCCAGACGAAGTTGACGTTGAATTTCTTCCACAGGGACAGTCCTTCTGCGTGTTCAGGAGGTTTTGGCAGGCACAGGCTCTCAGACAGGAGACTGATTGCAGGCTAAAAGGGGCGATATGAATTGTCTAAGATTTGAGCCAATTAATCAAACGGGAGACGACGCTGCGTTTGCTGCCTGCAATCTGTTCATATTCCTGCCGCAGTTGCCCCGTCAGAAATTCAAGCTCCCCGATACGCATCCGCGCCCCATTGACAATCACCCATTCCTGATCGAGGATATTGACCTCAGTGGGTGATCGTTGATAGAGTTTTTGATAAGCCTTGACGTACCCATCGACAATTTTATCAACGCTATGCACAGAGGGTACTCCCCTAAACGAGACAAAAATTTCTATTCGTTGTCGATTATTCTATCATAAAATGATAGGTGGCAACACAACGCGCCGTGACTTTTGGCCTATGGGGATCAGACAATGTTCCTGCTATGAGAACAGGCTATAATCGGCAGAATATTGACCTGTCTCAGAAAGCTGTGTTATGTCGCAACCTCTTTATCATGCTACGGCTGATTTCATTCGCAGCGCCATTCCCGCGATCCCACAGGTGGGCATTGTCCTCGGCTCAGGATTGGGCGGTCTGGCGGAGGCGCTTGAAAATCCGATCTATCTTCCCTACGAGAATATCCCGAACTGGCCGCGCTCAACCGTACACGGTCACAGCGGCCGTCTCGTCATTGGCGCGCTGGAGGGTCAATCCGTCCTTATGCAGCAGGGACGAGCACATTTCTATGAAGGCTACAGCATGGATCAGGTCGTGCTGCCGATCCGCGTGATGGCGGCCCTGGGCCTTAAAACCGTCATCCTCACCAATGCTGCCGGGGGCCTCAATCCGTCCTTCGCGGCGGGCGATATCATGCTGATTCAGGATCACATCAATCTGCCCGGCATGACAGGACAGGGGCCGCTGATGGGGCCGAACGATGATGCGGTTGGCCCGCGCTTTCTCAGCCTGACGCAGACCTATGATCGCTCGCTGCGCCAACTGGCGGCGTTGGTGGCGCGTGAAGCAGGCATTACCCTTCAACAGGGCGTGTACTGCGGTCTCAGCGGCCCGACCTTTGAGTCGCCCGCCGAGGCGCGGATGCTGCTGATGTGTGGGGCTGATGCTGTCGGCATGTCCACCGTGCATGAAGTGATCGCCGCCCGCCACATGGGGATGCGCGTGCTGGCCTTCTCAAGCATCACCAATCAGGTTGTCGATCAGATCGATACCGATACTGTCACCAATCATGAAGAGGTTCTGGAGATGGGCAAGATGATCGTTCCGCGTTTGATGCGCCTGCTGCGCGGCGTTTTACGCCAGATGACCGCATGATTACAGTTGTAAGCTTCCTTGATCGCCTGGCCCCCGGCTTGTATATCCTGCTGACAGCGGCGTTTGCCTGGAATCTATGGAAGGCCCGCCGCACCGGTCATCAGTACCGTGCGACGTATTTTGAGCTTGAGCGCGAAATGACCCGCGTGCGCCGCGTCAATGCGCTGACGGTGCTGGTGCTGGTGGGGCTGGCGGGCCTGCTGCTGCTTGGGGTGCAGAAATCGATGCTGCCGTTCCTGCGGCAGGTGCAGGATATTCAGGCGTTTCAACAGGAGATTGCCCAGAACATTGATGGCTCGTTTGCGACCTCGACGCCGCGCAGCCCGGATCAGGCCGCCTTGAATATCCAGCCTGTTGCGCCGCTGGGCGGCGATGACAATCCCATCATTCAATTGACGCCCACACTGACGCCAGAGCCGCTGGGGACGATCATCCCCAATCCGCCTGACACACAGGGCTGTACCGATCCGCGCGCCACGCTGAATCTTCCCGCGAACGGGATGCGTATCTTTCAGCCAATTGCACTGGAAGGCACAGCTTACACGGACAATTTTTCTGAGGCCAAGATCGAGATCAGCGGCCCGGCAACCAATGATGCCTGGAGTGTCATTGCGATCATCCCGCAGCCCGTGATGGCAGCGGGGGCTTTCTACCAGTTCAGTCCTGCTCCCTATGCCGATACGGGGTCTGGATTGTATCAACTGCGTTTGATGGTGTTTGATATCACCCAGCAGCCTGTGGCGTCGTGCATGATCAATATCTACATCAGCGCCCCACCGGAGACACCGACGCCGACGGTCACGCCGAGCAGCTAAACGACATGCGCCTGCTCAGGTAAGTATCGGCTCCACCATCCTATCAACACACAATAGTATCGGGGCGATCAATGAGATCGCCCTGTTTCTCCTACGAAGGAATTTATGATGCGCCTCACAATTCGTGACGTCCAAAAAATGAAATCTGATGCCCAACCGATTGTCGTCATCACCGCCTACGACGCCACCAGCGCCCGCGTTGCGGAACGGGCGGAGATTCCGCTGATTCTGGTGGGCGATACGCTGGGGATGGTGGTGCAGGGGCATGATTCGACGATTCCGGTCACGATGGAACACGCGCTGTATCATGCGGGCATCGTCACCCGCGTCACACAGAAATCGCTGATCATCGGCGATATGCCCTTCATGAGTTACAACCTGAATGCAGAGCAGGCCCTCACCAATGCGGCGCGATTCATGCAGGAGGCAGGCGTGACGTGCGTCAAGATTGAGGGCGGCGTCTCGATTGCGCCGACGATCTATCGTCTGGTCGAGGCGGGCATTCCGGTCATGGCCCATATCGGCCTCACGCCGCAGAGTGTGAATCAATTTGGCGGCTTTCGCGTACAGGGGCGCGAACTCGACTCGGCGCGGCAGTTGGTGAAGGATGCGCTGGCCGTGCAGCAGGCCGGAGCCTTTGCGGTGGTGCTTGAGCTTGTCCCGTCGAAGCTGGCCGCCCATATCACGAAGCGGCTGCATATCCCCACGATTGGGATTGGCGCGGGCGTGGGCTGTGATGGTCAGGTGCAGGTGTTCCATGATCTGCTCGGCCTGTTTGACGCCTTCTTACCCAAGCACACCCGCCGCTATGCCGAGATCGGCACGCAGATGCAGGCCGCCCTCGTGGAGTACCGCGAGGATGTGCAGGCACGGCGCTTCCCTGGCGATGTCAACAGCTTTAGCATCGCAGAGGAGATTCTTGCGGCGTTGGAGAGCGAGGCGGGGGCGTGAAACGGCTGGAGACAATCGAAGATTTGCGGGCGTATCGCGCTGCTCTGCACGACAGCGTGGGCGTCGTGCTGACGATGGGCTTTCTGCATGAGGGGCATGTCTCGCTGGTGACAGCAGCCCGTGCTGAAAACGATCATGTGCTGGCGACGATCTTCGTCAATCCCACCCAATTTGGCCCGCATGAAGACCTCTCCGTCTATCCGCGTGATCTGCCGCGTGATCTGGCGATGCTGCAAGCGGCGGGCGTTGAGGCGGTCTTTACCCCCACCCCGGCTATGATGTACCCGCCTGGCTCTCAGACATTGATCACCGTCGCTGTCGTCTCGCAGGAGAAAGAGGGTGGCCGCCGTCCTGGGCATTTTCAAGGCGTGGCGACGGTTGTGGCAAAATTTTTCAATCTCATCCAGCCGCAGCGCACCTATTTCGGCCAGAAAGACGCGCAGCAGGTCGCCGTCATTCGGCGCATGGTGCGCGATCTGGATTTTCCGCTGGAGGTGCGCGTGGGGCCAATCGTGCGTGATATCAATCATCTGGCGATGAGTTCACGCAATGTGTATCTATCGTCCGATGAGCGGCAGGCAGCCCGCGTGTTGTATCACGCACTGCAAGAGACCGCCGCTGCCTATACGTCAGGCGAACGTCAGCCGGACGTGCTGCGAGAGATCGCCACACACATCATCGTCGCCGAGCCATTGGCCGCGTTGGATTATGTGTCTCTGGCAGATGCGCGGACATTGACCGAGCAGACCACACCCACCGATAGGCCGCTGCTGCTGTCCATCGCCGCCAAAATTGGTCATCCGCGCTTGCTCGATAATATCCTGCTGCCTGTCGCCCTCAACACACTGGAGGGAGCAACCGCCGTATTGGGGGCGGAATAGGGATATTTCCAGACCTTCGGACAAGGCGGGCCTTGTCCCTACCGCCATAAATATCTCTATTCATCACCGCCGCACCACGATGATGAACATACTATGCAGAATTCATCTTGCATTTAAGCCGACTGCCTATACTGGTCTGATACAGTGTGTTTTGCAATCAGAGCGAGGTGGGCAATGATGTATTTTGATCCGACATATCTGATTCTGGTGGCACTCCCGGCGATGATCCTGTCAGGGTTGGCGCAGTGGTATGTGCGCTCCACCTACAGCAAGTGGGGGCAGGTTGCCAACAGCCGCCAATTGACAGGTGCGGATGTGGCGCAAGGCTTGAAGACAAAATATGGCTTACAGGCCAGCGTCGCAACGGCACAGGGCGCACTCAGCGATAATTTTGACCCCAGCAGCGGCGTCGTGAACCTCTCGCCGGATGTGGCGTCACAGCCAAGTGTCGCATCGATGGCGATTGCCGCCCATGAGTTTGGGCATGTCCAGCAGCATCAGGATCGTTCGCCGCTGATGGCGATTCGCACCTTTCTTGTGCCTGCGGTGCGGATTTCGCCCACCGTCTCGTATCTGATGATTATTGGCGGCATCATGCTGAATTTTGCGGGGCTGGCCTGGCTTGGCGTGGGCTTGTTTGGCATCAGCGTGTTGTTCATGGTACTCACGCTGCCTGTGGAGATCGATGCCAGTACACGCGCCATGAACATGTTGAATGCAGGCGGCTTCTTCGCCACCGAGCAGGATCGACAGGGGGCGCGGCAAATGCTGACAGCAGCGGCCTTCACGTATCTGGCGGCGGCGCTGACCTCGATTTTTCAACTTGTGTATTATTTGAGCCTGATCTCACGCAGCAGTCGGCGCAGCAGCTATTAGTGAGAGATAGGAGAGGCGAAAAACAGAGAGTTTAGCGTGCGATACAAGCCATAGGCCAGCGAATGTAAAAAAGGTAGTAGATGCAAGGGGTATATTTATTACACCCCTTATTTTTGTCGTCTATAGATTTACGATTTTGGTTGACAAGTTCAGACGTTCGAGAAGGTGACGAATAAGGTCTTGTACTCCTGCTCCTCTTGCTTTATTACCTTCCATGTAAAAACCCTTATAGGCAATCGTTTTGAAAAAACCAAGACCACTTGGATGCTGTGGAGATGTTGATAAAAGATAACGGCTGCTTCCTGTTGATATTGGCAATTCAATATCTTTTAAGAGATTGTTGTCAACAAGGTATTTGAGTACAGATTCATACAATTTTGGGATGGAAGTACCGTTAAATTGGCCCTTTCCTTCAATTTCAATTGTGATAGGTTTACGTTTTTCTCCCTCCGTAGTTGAGGATGAGAGGAAGTCGCTTTCTGGATTAAGAATTTCCCATAACGCTTTGATGGCTTCCCCATGCTTATCCAAAAGAAGATGTGCAAGATCAAATTCCTGAGCTGTTATAGCCATGCGCTGATTTCCTTTGCCACGATTTCGATCCTTTAGAGTTTTGACGTATTCAGAGAGAGTAACCTTTCCAAAATCCGACAATGAATTATGCGCGAGAGATGGCACAATAACATCATCGTATAGCGACTGAAAATTAATGATGATCCATTGGTCGCTCCCAAATACAACATTATATTGTTTTGTTAGGTTCCAATCAGACGGTAAATTCCATTCTGGGGTTACAAAGACAGGATAGATAAATGTTCCTTCGGTTTTTCGCTTTTCAATATAAGCAATATACTTTTGACATTGAGATGCCTTTATTGAATCATTAACCTTCATTTCTACCAATATAGAAATATTTAGTTTACCTGTGTTGTACTTAATACCATCAACAAAAACATCAATTCGACCCTTCTTATTTCCTTCATCCTTCACAGCTCCAACGATAACCTCATCCGGCTTATATTCATTAGGTAGTGAAACAGCTTGTGAAGAATCACCTCCAATGAGTAAATCCGCAATTGAAAGGGAGCGATTTACATCAACATTTTCGTTAGAAAGCATTAGCATCATAAACCGACGCAACGCAAAATCACCTAAGCCATGACTGCTTTTGGGGTTTAATAGCCAGCCCAATAAGGCGCTGTGCCAAGTTTCTGTAAAAGTTCGTCCTACAACATTAAAAAAACTTATTGCTTTTTGAGCCTCCTCAAAATCAGCAAAAACCGGATCATGGATAAGTCGAAGAATTTTTGAGACGCGATCTGTTTGCATATCTTCCTCATTTATTAGTCAAAGTAAATTATATAGGTATAAGAATACTTTCGCCAAATTTGCACCAAAACCCTATTTTCTCGACTACTCTGAATTTTGGCGAAGGTATTTTATATGAAAATCAAATCACCCCAATCCCCTTTTCGCGCAGCGCCGCCACGACTTTATCCGGCGTGAACGGCTGATGCGTCATCCACACGCCCGTCGCATCATGGATGGCTGCCGCAATTGCAGGCAAGAGTGGCAGCATGGGCATTTCCGCCATGCCGCGTGCTCCCCAGGGGCCAATCGGATCGGGATATTCCAGGATGATCGAATGCACCTCTTCCGGTACATCCAGCGCTGTCGGGATGAGATAGGTGGAGAGGTACGGATTACGCAAACGGCCCTTTACGCTGTGCAAATTCTCCATCAGCGCGTAGCCCTGCGCCTGAATCACCGCGCCCTCAATCTGCCCCTGTACCTGCTGCGGATTGACCGCCTTACCCACGTCATTGGCGGCAAACACGCGCACCAATCGCACGATGCCCGTCTCAATATCGACTTCGACCTCAACCGCCTGCGCCGTATAGCCATAGGCAAAATTGGGTTCGCTGCGGCCTGTCATAGGATCATAGGCGGTGGTCTTGGGCGGGCGATACATGAACTCGCCTATTGCCGGGCGTTCTTCAGCGGCCCAGGCTTGCAGCGCCTTCTCGCCCGCCCCCTTGATCGCATTGCCCGCCATAAAGGTCAGGCGTGAGGCCGATGCACTGCCCGCGCTGCCCGATGTGGCCGTATCGCTGGCGACAATTTTGACGCATTCAAACGGCACGCCCACCGCCTCCGCCGCCATCTGCATGAAAGCCGTGTGTGCGCCCTGGCCTACATCTGCCCCCGCCGCATACAGGATGACCTCTTCAATCTGCGCTGTGCCGCGCAGTTCAATTTTGGCGTGCGAGTGCTCCGGGAAGCCGAAACTGTAGCCAATATTTTTGTAGCCGCACGCGAAGCCAATACCGCGCCGTTTGGTCGTATCAGCGGGGGCAGGCTGTTCGCGCTTCTGGTACAGCCCATCAGAGGATTGATCCCAATAGCTCTGGGTCGCGCAGGCCGCCAGAACTTCGGGCATACTCACGCCCTTTGGCAGCGGCGTCCCTACGGAGAGAATACTGCCCTCCTCGAACACGTTGCGACGGCGAAACTCAACGCGATCCATGCCGAGTGCATCCGCCAACCGATCCATCTGGCCTTCAGCGGCAAACAGGGCCTGGGGTGCGCCAAATCCGCGAAAGGCCCCGGTGGGAATATTGTTGGTATAGACGGCATAGGTATCAATGTGAATATTCGGGATGACATACGGCCCAGTCACGGTCAGGTTGGCATTGCCCAGGACTTTATTCGAGGTGTAATTGTAGCCGCCTGCATCGCCAATCACCGTCGCCTCTGCCGCAACGATTTTACCCTCCCGCGATGCGCCCCATCTGGCCCGCACTTTGATCGGATGACGCTTGTGATGATAGAGCATCGATTCCTCGCGGCTCCACTGCACTTTGACTGGTCGCCGTAATTTCCAGGCCGCCAGCGCCAGCACGATCTGCACCGACATATCCTCGCGCCCACCAAACGCCCCACCAATCGCCGGGTAGATCACGCGTACCTGCTCCTGCGGCAGATTCAGCGCATGATAAATCTGCTCCTGGTCTTCGTGCGTCCACTGCCCGGCCACGATGACCGTGACGCGCCCCTGCTCATCGATGTAACCGAGGCCCGCTTCCGGCTGCAAATAGGCATGTTCCTGATAGGTCGTCTCATAGATATCTTCAACCACCACCGCTGCCTGCGCCCAGCCCGCCGCCATATCACCCTTGCGAATGCGAAAATGGCTGATGATATTGTGCGGCGTATCAGGATGAAGCTGTGGCGCACCCTCCTGCATCGCCTCTTCAGGATCGAACACCGGAGGCAAGTCCTCGTAATCCACCTCGATCAAGCGGGCGGCCTCGGCTGCAATGGCGTCGGTC
>DAOTUR010000546.1:0-4892 GCA_034436915.1 Anaerolineae bacterium | reverse complement strand
AAACAGGTGAAACTGGAGGCCTACACGGACAAAGAAGGCGAGGCACAAGCCGTGCTGGTCGTTGTGGCGGATAAGCTGCATCTGCCCAACCGCACCCGTGATGATGTTGTGGCAGATGCGCCGAAAGAGATCCCGTTCTAAACCTGTTGTGTCTCATCCCCGCTGTACGCCTCACACACCGCTCCTTCTTAAACTCACCTGTGGGTGGGTTTCTTTTTTTTCAACTGGCGCTGAACCGTATAGTGTTATGTGACGAGGCATTTTTTGCGCCCTAGCGGGTGCAGATCTGGCGATCATTTCGCGCGGCATGGGCCGCTGTTCGCCCCTCTGGGCAGAAAGATATTTCGCCATGGACTCCAAACCGCTTTCAACAGCGCGGGTTATGGCCTATACCGATGGAGCCAGCAGCCACAATCAAAATGCCGACCAGCGGCGTGGCGGTTGGGGGATCGTCATCACGCTGATCAATGAGCAGGGTGAGCAGTTTGACAATGTCACATTGCATAAATGTTCTAAAAATAGGCGAGAGCCTTTTGTAATTTTACAAAATATTGGATCCCGCTTATCTATGCTTTGGCAATACTGAACTTAGCTCTACAGAACAAATGTTTAATGTGACATTGTCAAAGCAGGATGCTCGTCCAGCGGCGTACAAAGAACTGAGCGGGACACTGCCCGGCGCAACCAATAATCAGGCTGAGCTAGAAGCGATCAAGCAGGTGCTGATCTCGCTCAAACGCGAGGGTGTGACGGTGACGATTGTGACCGACAGCCAATACGCGATTGGGGTACTGTCCAAAGCCTGGAAACCCAAACAGAACCAAACATTGATTGAAGAGATCAAGGCACTCATCTCCAAGCACAGCGTGATGTTCGAAAAAGTCGCAGGACACAGCGGTGTCGCCCATAACACGCGTGCTGATGCCTTAGCTGTTGCAGCAACACGATCGTAGACAGGGACCACCCGAGAGGGTGGTTTTCTTTTTTGTCCTGAGAAATCTAAAGTGGCATAAAATCGTATAGCGATTTGTTGGGTATGGCCTGACACCCATGCTGGCCCAAAGGTAGGGTTCGTGTCACCAGAGGCCACATGAGCAAGATAAAATAGATGTTGTCCTGTTCAAGCCACCAGCAGCGGTAAGCGGTTCTCCATATTCAAGCGGAAGAAACCATAAGGATTGACATGGCTGTAAAAAAGCGGCGTTAAACCACGCCAATCGGCTTCGGTCATGCGCTCAGACCAGGGCTTCTGGTTGAGCAAATGCTGCAAGATCATGGTATTGACATAAATCATCGAGTTCTGCAAAAGATGCAGCGATAAAGCGCGTAATTCCAGTTCATCATTGCCAAGAGCCGGAAACTGTCCCTCATTGCCGAAAGAAATAAACTGATTGGCGCTGTGCCAATTCTCAACGACATTCAAGCCCTCTTCAATGTCCTGACGCTGTTCAACAGAACGCAAATAGCGTGCGAGGTAAATTGTTTTGACGGCCCGTCCCAATTCGACCAAGGCGAGATAAGTTGGATGCTGAAGATGGCTCTTGCTAAAACGCCGCAAAATCGACTCAGCATCGGTTGTGCCAAAACGCAAAGCAAGAGCATATTGCATCATCATGTCATACTCCTGACGAATCAAAGGCCAGTTAATCGGTCGCGTGAGGACAGGCCAGAGATTGGGATAGGCGTCGGGTTGCCCCACATAAGGACGGTAGAGGAGTTGTTTGTGGATCCCATTCAAGCGTGGCAGCAGGTCAAATCCTAGGAGATAGGCGAAGGCAAAGGCAACTTCATTCTGCCCATGGGTATCGACATAATTTTTCTGAACCTGCATGGTGGTCAGGTGGCGCAAGACCCCCTGCATCATCGAAGCCACTTCCGAGACGCCAGGCGAAGTGACTTGAGAGAAAATGGCGAGAGATTTACGCTCGACATGCCAATAGAGCATCACGCCTTGACTGCGATAACGGGCGTGCCAGCCGGTTTTCAGATTTTCACCGCGCGTGCTAATGCGCCGCGAATCCGAAGCACAGGCCACCGAAGCCTCGCCCCAAATATGGGGCTGACGCAGAGCAAAAGTCGCATTGCTCACCGCCGCCACGGCATTTTGCAAGGCCTCCTTGTGGATGTAGCGCTGTTTGACATAGAGCAAATCCTCATACTTTTCATGGGTCTCACCGCGACTGACGGCTTTAATCCCGATATTGGTTCCCAAACCATAAAGACTGAAAAGCAAACGACGGCGGCGCGTCTCAAGATCAAGAATCTCACGCGACGCGCTGGATTGAAAGTTTTGGCTGAAATGAAGCCGCAATTCTGTTTCTTTGAACATATCCAGCAAATTGAGCTGTCCCCAAGTCCGCTCAACATCCCGATGCAGACTCGCGAGAAACGGCGGTTCAGGTTGCGCTTTGAGGGGTGAGAGGCGAATCCAATGTCCCGCATAAGTCGAGATTTGTACGAAAGGATTTTGGGGAAGTTCAGCATCGAAGGCACTGAGGGACAGATGCATCTGGCCTTGGATTTTCTGGATGAAGTCTTCTGCTGAGAGCGGTTGGTGCAAAATGCCGTAATAGAAGTCACGCCGTTCAAAAAAATCGGTCAACATATCTTCATTGATGTTGCAAAAACGTTTGGCCCCTTCAACCCAGATTTCGCGACTGCGAAGGGCATCCCGCAGGCGATGTAAAACCGAGAGTTCGTAATTAATGCGATTAACGCGCTGTCGTCCATTGGGCAGATTTTCAACAACACTGTCATACCAGAGGGCGGGAACAACATCAATAATCGGGATCTTTTCATGGAGAGGATAATAATGATGGTTCTGCCCCAGAGAGCGTTTGAGCAAATCAAGGGCATCCAAAATCGGGTGATAAGCGAGGTTGTTGGAGTGAAAGACGAGGGTTTCTAAAAGCGGCGCTAAGAGACGGCGATAATGCATGCCATAAGAGCTTCGCATTTTGGTATAAACTTGACGCTGGTAACTGCCTGTTGCCTGATACTCCGCCAGCAAGTCACGTAAAGTCTGTTCACTCGCGACAGGGAAAATGACCTCGCGCACACTGCCTTCGGGGTTACTGAGAGCGGCTTGGGCAATGCGGGCAAGCAAGTTGCCCTTACCACGCACCTGTTTGATTTCCGCCAGATAACTGGCATCCACGCGCCGTTCGGCATGAGTGCGACTGCGATGGACTCACTGCATGAAGAGTTCGACCAGATTATCAGTGACGTCTCGTTGTCTTTGCCAGACAAAAGCTGCCAGCAAGGTATAACGAATATTGTCAGGATGCTTGCGGGCTTCACTGGGAGCTTCAACGCTGATACGTCGCCGATACACTTGAACAAGCTGTGGGGCAATCCCGTGGAATAATGGCGCTGGAATTTGGAGCTTGCGAAGGTGTCTGAGTTTCTCAATCTCAGCCAAAAGCTCATTCAGGCTCAGGTGTTGTGGGTCTTGTTTGAGTTCAGCAAAGCGCGATTTTTGGAAAGTCTCCCCAGCTTCGCTTGCGCTGATGAGCAGTTTATCCAACTCTTGACAGCTCAAAGGGCTGAGCTGTCCCACAATCCTCTGGGCAAAGGCGCTTTCAAAAGCAGCAAGGGCTTGGCGAATTAAGCGCTCTAAACGCAGGCGTGTGGGAGGTTCAAGTTTGTGCTGGCGTAGCCAGACATAAGCCTGAGCCTGCAATTGTGGCATCTCGGCAGCGGGATTTTCTTCAAGGCTTCGTTCTAACCAAATAACGAGGGCTTCAGCGTCTTTCAAGGTACTGGGGCGATATCCCAGTTTCTCGCGGATCATGGCCCGATGCCGCCGGGCACTCCGTCCCTGCCAATCATAAGCCTGCCACACATCGACCGAAAGACCAACTTGGCGTGCCAAATCATCCAAAATGAGGTCGGGGATCTCGTGCGAGTCTTCAACAAAGTAACCCAGATATTGAAAACATTTCAGTTCAACTGCTAACCCTAAAAGGTTATGCGCTTCCCCTCGGTCTCTGAGCCACTGCATTTCCGAGAGGCTCAAACTAAAATGCTCATGCAGGTCTTCGCTCAGCCAATCGCGTTTCATGCGTCTCTCCCATAGCGTAATTCCATCCGTTCCATGCGTTGCGCTAAATCCTCCATATCGGGTTCGGTATAGATCATGACGGTATTGAGGTTGGCATGCCCCAGCAAGCGTGCCAAGCCACGTAAATCATCTGGATTGGCCGCGAGGTAGCGAGTTGCAAAGGTATGGCGCAGTTGATGGGGATGCAGGTTCTCAATCCCGACCCTCTCTCCATATTTTTGCAGCCTTCGCATGACCGAAGAACGATGGCTGAGAGGGCCTTTCTTGCCAAACCAGAGAGGACTGTCCGTCTCATCAGGTCGGGGATGCTCTGCTTCCAGATACACTTGCAGGGCTTGTCGGCAGTCCAGTGTGAGCGGAACTTCTCGATACTGCCCGCCTTTGGCATGACGCACGATCACTTTCCCAGAGCGTTCACGCAGTTCAAGATCGTCCAGCTTCAAAGCGAGTAACTCACTGACCCTCAGCCCTGTCCCAACCAAGACCTCAAGTATGGCATAATCACGGCTATCCTCTTGGGCAACCCGCAGTAAACGCCGCAGGGTCGTGGTTTTGATGGCTTGCGGTTTTGAGCGATCCAGGTGGAGAAGAGCAATGGAATGGGCGGGATTCAGACGAATGAGTTCCTGCTGTTGCGACCAATCGAAAAACTGCTTGAGGGCCGTCAAGCGTTGATTAATGCTGGCTGGCGCGGCTCTTTCCACGCGCTGTTGTTGCGATTTCCAATCCCGGATATCACGCGGGAGGATTGTCGCCAAATCAAAGGTTAAACCCGCATACGCCGTTTCATGCCAGTGCAAAAAGTGTGCCAGGGCACGGCGGTAAGCCG
>DAOTUR010000545.1:0-4414 GCA_034436915.1 Anaerolineae bacterium | reverse complement strand
TCATAAATTTAAGGTGGGATTGTCGTAGGGGCGCGATATATCGCGCCCCTACAAAGACGCTTTGGCCCATTAAGAACTCTTGGTGATCAGAAATCGAGTTTCCGAGTAATCATTCACCTATCCATGCGACAAACGCCCTCGTAGGGGCGCGATGCATCGCGCCCACGCCAAATTCCCTACAAATCACCAGGGCACGATCCATCGTGCCCCTACGAGGGCGTTTGTCGCATGGATAGGTGAATGATTACGTTTCCGAATTTGATTTCCTGAACCAGAACGATCACAAAATCGAGACATGCACCATTGGTTATCTACTTGCGCCCTTGATTTGGGTATCCGTCATGATTGGGCGCAGCACGCTGCGCCCCTACATTCCATCTCAAATTTACGATTTGCACGACTGGTTAAACAACCGTCTCGGAGAGAATCACCTCTTCAGGCAAGCGCGGGCCGACCCACTCCGATTGGCCCGTTTTGCGTCCCCACACCAATGTATAGTCATACTGCCAATCGACAAATGCGATTTGCTCGATGCCGCTGCTTTCGAGATTGGCCTTGAAGATCGCCCGATCCCACACGCGACCTGGATAGAGGCGCGTCTGGACGCGCTGCGTGATCAGAAGAACGCCGCCCGGACGCAAGACGCGGCAGATTTCGCTCAATTGGGCTGACGGATCGGGCATGAATTCCAGCGCTTCCAGGCATGTCACGACATCGAACGCGCCATCGGCAAACGGCAGACGTTCGGCAGAGCGATGCAGCAGCGTGACCATATCGTCACAGCCGCCCGCCAGAATCTGCTGTTCAGCCACCTTCAACATGCCTTCACTGGCATCGATGCCGATGACATAGCCTTCAAACAGGCTGTGACGGCACAGCGCCAGCGGCAGACGGCCCGTGCCTGTGGCAACATCCAGCACCAGCGGATCGGTGCTTTCAAGCTGCATCATGAGCGGATGGGCGAGATAGGCATAATCCTGTTCGGGATCATTCTGCTTGATATTGTCGTAGCGCGTGGCATACAGATCATACAGCAGGCGCACCACACGCGGCCCCAGATAGACGCCTTCTGAGGCGAAGATCAGCCACCAGATGAGGGCCGCAATCAGCCCAATCACGATCACAGCCATAAAGAAATTGACGATCATCGCAGCAGTCCTTTCTCGCGCAAATACGGCTCACACAGCGCCAGCCCTTCGGCCAGCGAGACACGCGGTTGCCAGTTGAGCAGTCGGCGGGCTTTGTCCATGCTGATGCGCTTGCGGGCGAGAATAAAATTGTTCATCAGGTCAGGCACATCCTGCGGCTCACCGCGCAGTCGCAGTACAGCCTCAATCACATGCGCGACAGGTCGCAAAAGAGCGGGCGGGATTGCGACCCATGAGGCATTGTGCGCCAGTGCTGCATAGCCGCCGATGAGATCGCGCCATGTGGGAGCGGGATCACTGACGGCATTGAAGGCTTCGTGGGCAGCGGCGGGGTGCAGCGCAGCAGTGAGGGCAAGATCAGCCACATCATCCACATAAATGGCATGGGCTGAACCGCTGCCATCGCCGACAAAGACCAGGGGCCGCCGCGCTGCAAGGCGAAACAGGCCGTTTGTCCAGGCGGCGCTGCGCGGGCCGTAGATCATGCCGGGGCGAATGACGGTGCTGACGAGGCTCGTCTGTTGGGCTACATTGTGCAAAGCAGCCTCAGCCTCAGCCTTTGTGCGATTGTAGGGAGCTGCGCCGGGGTTAAGCGGGGTGTCCTCGGTAACAAGATCGGGGATGCGCGGCCCATACACCGCCAGCGTGCTGATATGGATGAAGCGTTTGACGCCCGCCTGTGCTGCCGCCTGTGCCATGTGGCGTGTGCCCTCCACGTTGGGCGGATACTGAACGGCATACGTGCCGCCCAACTGTGCCGCCACATGAAAAACAATATCGCACCCCTGCATCAAGGCGGCAAGAGGGGACGCATCGCTGAGATCGCCGGACACCATCTCAAGATTGGCGATGCCTTGCAGGTATTTGTCGCGTCCGGGCCGCCGCGCCAGCGCTTTGACGTGTGCGCCGCGTGCGGCCAATGTGCGGGCCATGACGCCCCCCAGGAAGCCCGTTGCGCCTGTTACAAAGACCGTGTGGCCTGTCCAATCGTTCACCAGGGTCGATCCTTTGCGAAAACACTATGAGAGGGCCGCAGCCTGTGCGCCCCTCCCAAGTTATAGCGGTCTTTGCCTCATGTGCCAATTGCGTTTTTGCCGATTAGCCCTGTACGCTGTCCTGCTGTTGGATTTGCCCGACGATGCTGACGAGCCGCTCATAGGGCTGTGCGCCCGACACCAGATATTTGCGCTCAAACACCAGCGCCGGGACGCCGTTGAGCGGAATGGAATGGGCTTCGCTCTCATCGGCTTCAACCTGCTCGATATAGGTGTCATCTTCGATGGCAGCGCGGAAGGTGGCTCCATCCAGCCCAACGGATTCCGCGATGGATTGGAGCAGATCGAGATCGTCGATACTCTGCGCCTGCTCCCAATAGGCTTTGTACACCGCTTGCGAGAACGCTTTGCCGACGCCCTGCGCCTCGGCAAATTTTGCGCCCACATGCGCGGCCCGCGTGTGGATGCCCAACGGCCCCCGATTCAGCGTCAGGCCGTACTGCGTGTCTGCGATGTGCAGCAGGTTGGGCATACTCGCCTCAATGCGCTGCTTGGCCCCGTCGGACGGCCAGGGGATTTTACAACGAAATGGAAGATGGCGTCGGAATATTTCAGCGACAAAGTAGGGGCCGTTCGCGTTCAGGGTGAGTAGGACAGTGACCGATCGCTTGAGGGGACACTCGCCTGAGAAAACTCGCCACAGAATATTATTTCCCTGGCGAAATCGTGCTACAATGACTCGCGGATTAAAGTGGCCTATCGCGCTAACAGGCGGAGTCGAAATTGCCGCCTGGCCTTTTTTGTATGAACCGCCAAAAAGGTCGGTTTCAGAGTTCTTGAGACGAAAACGGCTACACTTTTGTTTAAGGTTCAAGAGGTCTACTTTACGGAACACTGAACTTGACGGGTTTCATTTTATGTCCCACAATGACTTTGTCGAATCATCTTAGACCTTATGAAACACGGAGACACTTATGGCAACCATCGGCTATGCGCGGATGAGTTCGGTGGGGCAAAACCTGGACGTCCAATTGGCAAAGCTGACTCACTGTGACAAGATCTTCCAGGAGAAGGCCAGTGCTCTCTCCAACCAGCAACCGCGACTCAAGGCGTGTCTGGAATATGTGCGCGAGGGCGATACCCTGATGGTCTCCCGCTTGGATCGACTGGCTCGCTCAACGTTCCATCTGTGCCAAATTGCTGCCGAGTTGGAGCGCAAGCATGTCAATCTCCGGGTGATCGACCAGAGCATCGACACCAGCGATGCCACAGGACGACTGCTGTTTCATATGTTGGGCGCGATTGCTCAATTTGAAACGGAGATCCGGGCCGAACGACAGACGGAAGGCATCCTCAAGGCCAAACAGCGCGGGGTCAAATTCGGCCGGGATAAGACACTCACGTCAGTCCAGATTGCGGAACTTCAGCAGCGCCGCCAACAAGGGGTCCTGATCAAGATCTTGATGGCCGACTATCGCTTGTCAAAGTCGAGTGTCTATCGCTATCTCAACCAGGTCGTGTGACGCTCATCTCTCCAAAACCGACCTTTTTGGCGGTTTATACAAAGAAGACCCTGATCGATCTGGCCCAGGCTCATCTGGACGCTGAGACCGTGAGCGCCTTGCAAGCCCTCTTGCAGACCCCCGCCCGCTTGTATGAGATCACCCACCTCAAGCGGGAACCGAGAGATTTCACCCCCCGCGAAATCAACGATGAGGTCCGGCGAGGCCAACAGATTCGCGACCTGTATCAGGTGGCTCGTCAGCCTGATACTGCTGCGACCGCAATTGTCGTAACAGGCTCGTGCGATCCGGCAAACCACCGAACAGGCTGTCGTAATCCCGCTTCAACCAGCGACAGAACGCCCGAAAGTGCCCGCCTTTGAGCGCAAATAGGATCCCAATTGTGACCACTTCACTCGGATAGAGCTTCGCTTGACGCACCTTCTTTGCCTGTGGCATGGCGTTATCGACATAACAAAAGATCTGGATAATAATCTCTTCCGTCGTCATGGTGATCTCCATTGAGACCACGCAAAAACGAGGGCTAGGCTGCCGCTGAAATATGACCATCCTTTCTGAAGGCGTGAGGATACCAGTGTCGAAACTTTGCCTGTAAATCATCATTGATGACTTGGATACGAAGTTGGAGTAGTAGGTGCGCCCCCTGTTTAGTCCAGCGCATTTGCTGCTTTTTGACGAAACGTTTACTGATCAGTTGGTTCACTGCCGACTCGACAAAAGCAGTGGAGATGATTTCACCATACCGGTG
>DAOTUR010000544.1:0-13944 GCA_034436915.1 Anaerolineae bacterium | reverse complement strand
TAATCGTTCACCGCAGAGTTCGGAACTGGTGAGGCATCCCGAAGTGCCTATCTATTCGTCTCTAACGGAGCCTTTTCAGGCCAAGTCTGGTAAGCATTGGGGCTAAAAGCCCCTCCCTTTAGGGATGGGGATGCTTACTCTTAAGAACCTCTTGCATGGATGAATATAGTGCAGATGTTATTAGGAAGTTGGGCTTTAGAACAGCGGAGATTTGTAAAGCTTGTGTGAAGAGATCATAGAGCGTATAGGGTAGGACGCAGCAGGCGGATAGGTATACAAAAGAGTGTGGTCAGGTTTTTCACTTTAGATCATTGGTTCGCAAGAGGTCAAAGCGCTTTTGTAGGGGCGCAGCACTGCGCCCCTACGCCAATTCCACTCAAATTGAAATCGATTGCCCATTAACGCGCAGGTGTGCGATCCTCGTAGCCGTGCGGATGGGTCTTATGCCAGTTCCAGGCTGTCTCGATGATTTGCGCCAGATTGCCAAATTCAGGATGCCAGCCCAACTCCTGCTTGATGCGCGTGCTGTCGGCCACCAGCGCGGGCAGGTCTCCGGCGCGGCGCGGCCCCACTGTGACCGGAATCGCATGGCCTGTGACCTTGCGGGCCATCTCAATCACCTCTTTGACCGAATAGCCCAGGCCGTTGCCCAGGTTGTAGACGCGGCTCGGCCCATCAGACAGGGCTTCCAGCGCGAGGATATGTGCCTCGCCCAGATCGAGCACATGGATGTAATCGCGCACGCACGTTCCATCCGGCGTCGGGTAATCGTCGCCAAAAATATTCAGGGCCTCGCGCTGGCCGAGCGCCACTTGCAGCACGAGCGGGATCAAATGCGATTCGGGCGCATGATCCTCGCCAATATGCCCATTGGGATGTGCGCCGCAGGCATTGAAATAGCGCAGGCAGCAGTATCTCAGGCCGTAAATGCGATCCATCCATAGGAGCAGGCGTTCGCACTGTAATTTCGTCTCGCCGTAGACGCTGCCGGGGACGAGCGCTTCGGTTTCATCAATCGGGATGCGCTTGGGATCATCGAACAGGGCGGCGGTGGAGGAGAGGATGAAGCGTTTGACGTTATGCTGTGTCGCCATCTCCAGCGTATTGAGCATAGTGAGATAATTATCGTGCAGATATTTGAACGGATTGCTCATGCTCTCGCCCACGAGGATATGCGAGGCAAAATGCATGATGCCATCAAATTGATTCGCGGCAAACACCGCCTGCAAATCGGCTTTGTTGAGCAGATCGCCCTGCACGAAGGTCGCTTTGGGATGGACAGCCGCCCGATGTCCAGCGATGAGATTGTCGAAGACGACGACGGAATGCCCGCGCTCAATCAACATCTCTACGACATGGCTGCCGATGTAGCCCGCGCCACCATTCACAAGAATATGCATGTTCGGTCTTTCTCCTGGATGAAAATCACTCTGATAGTTATAGTTATACGTGCTTTTGCAGCCAAATGATTAAAACTGGAACTGCAAAGATGCAAAGATATTTATAGATAACCTGAGTTTGCGCCATACCAACCTACACCAACACGATTTGTCCGTCACACGATTAACACCCTCTGACAAATCCACCGCCCACCCGCCGCTCTGCCGATGGTTCACCACCGTCTGGCAGACTTTGTTTTGTCCTGACGACAAAATCAGGCTATGCTTGGAGGATGAGACTCGCGTCTATCAAGAGGGATCGCGCTTATGTCACAACAACCATCTGAAACACCATCACCTCCTACTACCCCACGCGCTGCATTTTCTGATCAAATTGTACGCATTCTCTGGGATGGCCTCTGGATTTTCATTGGGATTTTGATTGGCGTGAGCGCTTTTTATGTGATCGCCAACGTCCTGATCTCTCTGGTAGGCAGTTTTACAGAACATGATTACAGCTATGAGACGCCTGGGGTCATCGCTAAAGCGGTCGCTGTCCTCATCGGAGTTGGGATCGGGAGTTATCTGGGATATAAGTTTAGCCGCGTCCTGTTTCATCCGGCGTCGCCCTTTGTTTCCGTTGAAAGCCTGACGCTGGCCGAACAGTCCGTGCGAGATCAATACACAGCCCCCCTCATCCTGAGACGTGTGACATGGGGTGTCGTAGGCTTCTTCATCGGGTCACTGCCTGGGGGACTCGTCGGCAGTCTCTTCGCAAGCCTGTTTTTCACTGTCCTCGGCGCGGCGGCCAACGTGGAACTCACCGCCTACCCGGAGTGGCTTAAAGTCAGATTCTTCATGGTCGTGGCAAGCATGGCAATTGGCGGTCTTCTGGGCATGGTTGTGGCCGTTCCTGTCGCACAGGCGGTTGAGTTTACGGGCGGCGCTGGTTTAAGAAGCCGCCCATCCGAGGGCAATCCACAAGCGCCCGGCTCAGACGCAAGTTTGACCAAAAATCTAAGCGACTCATTTCGCTATATCGGACTCCTATTTTCCAACACCGTGAGTCTGCTCCTTCCCTCGCCTGTGATATCGACACAAAAGCAGGACAATAGCTATATCAAAAAGATGACCGCAACCTTCCAAGATGTTCTGAAAGAACAGCAGCCAGATGACCACAGGCTGAACAAAGCTCAAATGGAGGTCATCACGCAGAATTGGATTCCTCAGATCGAATGGACGGGAAACCGTGCTAATCGTGAGCGCGATGCCAATGAGATGATTTCCTGGTGGCAAATTATTCTGGCCGCTTTTATCCCCTTTGTTGCGAGTTTCGAAACTGTCGCGGGCATTCGCAGCACAGTGATCATGGCGATGCTGGGCATCTTCGTGACGATTTTAACGGGATTGCTGCGCTTCCGTCGGCCCGAGGAACGCTGGAAGCACTATCGGCGTCTGACAGAAAACTATCAAAGTGAACTGTGGAACTACATCACGCTCACAGGGCCTTATTCGGGGTTTGAATCGCATAAAGATGCGTTCATTAACTTCA
Organism: Anaerolineae bacterium; assembly: GCA_034436915.1. Lineage (GTDB taxonomy): Bacteria > Chloroflexota > Anaerolineae > Aggregatilineales > Phototrophicaceae > JALHOR01. Next base: position 11,013 of record DAOTUR010000544.1, on the reverse strand, counting down.
ACGACAAGATGACGCTTCTCCGCGAAAACGATGTGCGGGTATTCCTGGGCGAGGTCGCAAGCAACACAACGCCGGCTGAAGATACTCGTAAGGCCAATGAAGCCGCCGTATTCGCTCAACAAAATGCGAGCAACACCAGTTCGCCAGCGAATACCAGCACTACATCCCAACCATGAACGAGCGCATCCTCCTCATCCTGCCCTGCTGCATTGGCGATGTCGTTATGGCGACGGCTACGCTGCACGCCCTGCGGCGTGGCTTTCCCCAGGCGCACATCACCTGGGCAGTGGGCGGATGGGCGCGGCAGACGATTGAAGCGCATCCCGATCTCGATGCCATTCTCGATATTGGGCCGAATGCACTGCCTGTCCGCACGCCCGCTGAGATGATGCGCTTTGTACGGCAGATTCGCGCCGGGCATTACACCCATCTCGTCTCGCTGGTACGCTCCCCACTGATGAGCGTTGCCGCCATGCTCTCAGGCGTGCCTGTGCGTGTGGGGCTGGACAGCGGCGGGCGCGGCTTCGGCTACACGGTGCGCGTGCCGATTGACCCGCATGAAGCGCGTCTTGAAGGCGATATCTACCTGGAAACGGCCCATGCTCTCGGCGTCGATATCCTCGACTGCTGGGCCAATCTGCCGCTGACCGCCGCCAACGAGATGATTCTGCAAACGCTGCGAGTACAGCACGGCATTGATGAGCGTTATCTCGTGATTCATCCGGGCGGCGGCAGCAATCCCGGTATGGAGATGGATGAGAAGCGCTGGCCGCCTGCGTGGTTTGCCCACGTCGGAGCCGCGCTGACCGCCCATCTTCATGCTCAACTCGTGCTGATCGGCGGGCCAGAGGATGCTGCCCTGATCCAGAGCGTCAAACAGGCGCTGGCCCCGACAGTCCCGGTTGTGGCGCTGCCGCCGCTGCCTTTTGCTCAGGTCGGGGCATTGGCGGCTGAGGCATTGGTCTATATCGGCAACGATACGGGCATGACGCACATCGCGGCGGCCAGCGGCGCACACACCGTCGCCATCTTCGGCCCCAGCGATCCGGGCCGCTATGCGCCGTTTGTGCCGGGCGTGCTGGTGTTGTGGGAGCCGACAGAACTGCCGGAGGAAGGCGTGGCAGCAGGCGGCCCTGACGGATGGGATTGGGCGCGGGATGGCGTCGGCCCCGGTGAAGCATTGGAGCAAATTCGCGCCTTTGCCGAACGAACAGGCGTTTCGTCCTATTCCCCTGGTTTGCCACCTCTGTAAAGATTAGCCCTGTTTGCGATTAGGAAGAGGGCTGTCGGTATCGCAAACAGACGGTTATCAACAGAAAACAAACCAGAACAAACCTCCTTGCCAATTGTGGGGTGTATAGTGATAGCGTAAAGTAGTATCAGGTAACTCTGCTGCGGGATCGGCCTGTCCATGACCGACATTCGTGTTCTCATCGCCGAAGACAGTCCAACCGTGCGATGGCATCTCAAGACACTGCTCGAAGAAGCGGGCCTGCAAGTGATTGGCATGGCCCAGGATGGCGAGCAAGTGGTGTCGCTTGTGCAAGACCTCAAACCGGATGTCGTCTCGATGGATATTCGGATGCCCCGTGTAGACGGCTTAGAAGCCACCCGGCGCATTATGGCCCGCACCCCCACCCCCGTTGTCATCGTGAGTGGAATGTTGGACACCGAGATTGATCTCTCGCTGCAAGCCCTGGAAGCAGGTGCGCTGGCTGTCGTCAGCAAGCCGCCGGATCGCCAGAACCCGGAATTTGCCGCCAAGCGCCAACAGTTGGCGACCATGCTGCGGGCGATGGCGGGCGTGCGTGTGATTGCGCGGCGTGAGTTCTTGCGCCCATTTGTCCTTCCGACAGGCTCGCCGCCCCCGCGTGCCCCGCGCCGTTTGACGCCGGAATTGATTGCATTGGGGGCGAGTACGGGCGGGCCGGGCGCACTGCATCAACTGCTGCAAATGTTTCCCGCAGCTGTGCCCGTGCCGATGGTGGTTGTGCAGCACATGCCGCATGAATTCATTGGCGGCCTTGTGCGCTGGCTCAGCAGTAACACCTCGCTGACAGTGCAGTTGGCGCAGGACGGGATGCAGCTTCTGCCCGGTGAAGTGGCGATTGCGCCCGGTGATGCTCATCTATTGGTGGAACGACGCGGCACGGAGCTGATCGCACGGCTCATGGCTGAAAAAGGCCCCTATCGCTATCAACCATCGGTGGATGTGCTGTTTGAATCGGTGGCGCGAGTGTGTGGGTCAGCCGCAATCGGTGTGATTATGACGGGCATGGGCGAGGATGGGGCCGCAGGGCTGCTCACCATGCGACAAAAAGGGGCCTACACCTTTGCCCAGGATGAGGCCAGCAGCACGGTCTTTGGAATGCCGGGAGCCGCTTTTGCGCGTGGGGCCGTCGAACGCCTTGAGCCGCTGGCGAACATCGCCCCCGAAATCCTAAAATTGATATAAAATAGTCATGAGTCCCCTGGTGGAAATGTCGATTCAAGTCCGCTCTTGCAAAAGAGTGATTGACGAGACATCCATCAATCCAGGGTGACGCGGCTCCAGCAAGACCGAGCCACCAGCATGAACACATCCATGTCCGCGCAGGCGGCGGTGACGGGAAGAACCAGAGGCAGCTCAAATCTTCCCTCCCTACGGGGATTATCGTTCGCGTTAACAGAAAGGCGTTTCGGCGTCGGCTTCCGTCGTAAGACGATCATGTCCGCTGAATGTTTCTATGGCGCTCGAAGTACTGCTCGTTGAAGATAGCAAAACACAAGCGGCCCAGATTAAAGAGACCCTGGAAAGCGTCGGTTTACGGGTGCGCGTGGCCTATGATGGGCCGGATGGCCTGCGTGAAGCCATCGCCAATCCACCTGCCCTCATCGTGCTGGATGTGAAGCTGCCGACGATGGATGGCTTTCAGGTCTGCCGCCGTCTCAAGCGCAATCCGGCCACGCAGGATATCCCCGTGATTATGCTGACGGAGAAGGCTGGCCCGAAGGCCACAATGGACGGTCTGCGGGCGGGGGCAGACGATTACATTCCAAAAGATATTTTCGCCTCCGAGCATTTGATCGATACCTTGCAAGAACTCGGCATTTTAGAGGAATAATCCTGTGTCATTGGGAACACGTGATGGGGAGTCACCGAGCATGTCAGAACCCCGCAGCCCTTATAAAATGCGCCCTCCCGTGCTGCAAGTGCGCGTGGAGGACAGCATGGATATTATGATCGTGCGCGATACAACGCGCCGCGCTGCGAGTTTGCTTGGCTTTTCTCCTGCACACCGCGCCCAGCTTGCCAGCGCCGCCGCTGCTCTGGCCGAACTCGTCCTCAAGACGGGCGAAGCCCATACCATTCATCTCAACGGCGTGGTGGATGGCCTGAAGACCGGATTACAAATCTCATCCGAGACGCCCTGGCTCGCCAACTTCTCACCGAACAATGTGCTGGTCGCCCTGAAATCCAAGATGGGCGATCTGGTCGATGAGATTATTCTCGGCAGTGAAGAGTCGCCCACGATTGTCATGGTCATGTGGCTCAATAACTCACGGGGGTAGTGCGGCATGAGCGAACAGCGCACGCTGCCCTTCCTGTGGTGTCGGATCGGGGAGCAGTCCTACGGCATCCCGATTGTGCATGTGATCGAAGTGGCGGCGATGGTGACATTCTCCTCGCTGCCGGAGGCAAATCCGTCTGTGCGCGGCGTCATCAATCGGCGCGGTGAGGTGCTGCCCCTGCTGGATTTGCGCCACGTCTTCGAGGCCCCCATGACCTCACTCACACCGGAGACGCTGTTCATCGTGATCCAGGGGCAGACACAGCGGGCGGGCCTGATCGTGGACGAGGTGTATCAAGTCAAATACTGGCCGACCTCACAGGTGTTTGCCGCCCCGCGCACGACACGCTTTATCGAGACCATCGTGAGTGATGAGACGGGTTTGATACAAATTATTGCGTTAGAAGCCCTCCTCGCTCATACTTTAGTGGGGACATCTCTTCCCCCTCATTCTGAGGCACGTCTTTAGGGATACCGCATGACCAAGACCGGACAAAAAGAGCGCATTCTCATCGTGGCGAAAGATGAGCTGCTGCGGGAACAGTTGGTTGAAACGCTGGAAGAAGCGGGCGGCCTCGAAACGGTGCAAGCCATCAATTTTGAGGAGGCCCTGAGCGAGATTCTCCTGGCCGATTTCGATTTGATCGTGACCGAAGCGGAACTCCCAGACCTCAGCGGCATGGATCTCCTGGCTGTCGTGGGCGGGCTGCGGCCCGGTGCGCGGGTGATCGTGATTGATGATGACCTCTCCGCCAAGAGCGCGGTGGCGGTCTTCCGCCTGGGCGCTGTCGATTATCTCTATAAGCCGCTCAATATGTCCTTCGTGCTGATGCAGATTGAACGCCAGCTTGAGATCAAGCGCAGCGGAGCCAATCGCAAAGAGCCGGAAGATCAGCCCCGCGCCAGCAGCGTGCAGCGTGACCGCGCCAAGCGCCTTGATCCCACGACGCGCCCCGCCGCCCTCATCCTGGGCCGCAGCCAGTTCAAGCGCATCAATGAGCAGCTTCATCTGCTGCTGACGAGCGTGAAAGCGGTGTTCGTCGGCTTGATTGATACCGATGGCAATATGGTGGGCGGCGCGGGGACGCTGGATGATTATGACCTGCAAATTCTGACGCAGGCCCTCAGCATCGATCATTCAGCGCAGAAATCGCTGGCGACCCTGCTGGATGAGACGAAGTTCCATTCGACGTATTTTGAAGGGGATCGCAACGGCGTCTATATCATCGAGTTTGGTGCGCCGATTGTGGTGTCGCTGGCGGTGATTTGCAGCACGACGGAGAAGCCGGGTATGGTGTGGCTGTACAGCAAGCGCACCGCCAACATCGTCAATGAGATTCTCAAGACTGTGCCACAGCCGCGCTCGCTGCCGAAGTTTTAGGTTTTTTTGCTCTCTGGACTCATTGCGGGTGCACCCTTCATGGTGTGCCCGTTTTTCATTTTGCATTGAGATCACCCGTAGGGGCGCGATGCATCGCGCCCTGATGATTTGTAGGGGATTCGATAGGGGCACGATACATCGTGCCCCTACAAACCCGCGATTCTCATGGATAGGTGAATGATTACGGGCAAAAATCGACATCAGACAATCATCCGCCGCTATTCCCCGCCACGATGATCATGACAGATACGCACGACGGTTTGTAGGGACAAGGCCCGCCTTGTCCGATCCTGTGGACATGGCGTACCAAGCGTAGCCACCGAAGGTATGTCCAGGATATTCCATTTCCAGCAGGGCGACCCATGGGTCGCCCCTACATCAACACGATTTTACGGATCACAATGATTCCACCTCGTCATCGTGTATACCTACCATCAGGCCATGTCCCTACAACACGATTGAATGACACGCCGCTTCTGCGCGTCCGTTGTTGTATTGCCAATGTGTAAAATATGTTTTAACGCTTCACGTTTGCCCTGCCCCCCTTGACCAAACCCCCTATAATAGCCGCCGTAAGGGAGTTGCCGTGTTCCACGCGGATCGCTCAACCGAAAGCACATACGAGGTTCTAATATGATTGACGTGCAGCAACTCGTCAAACGTTATGGCGATGTGACCGCCGTAAAGGGAATTTCTTTCACGGCTGAAAGTGGGCAGGTGACAGGGTTTCTCGGCCCGAACGGGGCAGGCAAGACCACGACGATGCGAATTCTGACAGGCTACACCCCCCCCTCCGCTGGACGTGCCATCGTCGCCGGGTTTGATGTCTTTGAGAACAGTATGGCAGTGCGACAGCGCGTCGGTTATCTGCCGGAGAACGTGCCGCTGTATCGGGATATGAGCGTGCAGGATTACCTGATGTACGTCGGCGAGATTCGCGGCCTCGCGCACCGCCGCGCCCGCGCCACCGCCGTCCTCAAGCGCGTGAGCCTGGAGCAGCGCAGCCACAGCCTGATTCGCACGCTGTCCAAAGGCATGAAGCAGCGCGTCGGGTTGGCCGCCGCCCTCATCCATGATCCCGAAGTACTGATCTTAGACGAACCGACCATCGGCCTTGATCCGCTGCAAGTGCTGGAACTGCGCGATCTGGTCAAGGAATTGGGCCAGCATCACACGGTCTTGTTCAGCACGCATATCCTGTCCGAAGCCGAGCAGGTGTGCGATAAGGTCGTCATCATCAATCGCGGTACGATCATGGCCCAGGGCGCACCGACGGCCCTGCGCGGCGAGTTGGAACGCGGCGGACGTGTGCTCGTGCGCGTGCTGGGAGATCATGACAAATTATTGACGATTGTGCGGGCTGTCCCTGGCGTCCTGGATGCAGAATTGGCGGTGGATGGCGTCATTGCCACGCCCGATAATCCCGATCAAGACCCGCGTCCGGCCCTCGCCAAAGCGATTGTCGAAGCGGAATTGTCGTTGATCGAACTGCGCCCGCTGGCCGTGAATCTGGAAGAAATCTTTCTAGAGATCACGCGCAACGAAGCCAGTCTCTCACAACCCATGTCAGAGATGGACACACCGATCACGGTAGAAGGGGTCTCATAATGCGTGCGCTCTGGGCTGTCTATAAACGCGAAACATCGCTCTTTTTCCGCTCGACGGTGGCCTATGCCATCTCGTGTGCCTTGATTTTATTCCTGGGTATCCTGTTCAGTTCTATGGTGGCAAATGCCAACCTGAACAATCAAAGCCCGTATGCACAGCAGTTGATTCCCGGCGATCAGGTCATCACCTATTCGCTAGGGACGCTGACGTTCCTGATGTTTGTGATTGCGCCGCTGCTGACGATGCGTCTGCTGTCCGAGGAAGCGCGTGAAGGTACGATTGAGGTGCTGCTCACGCTGCCGATGAGTGAAGCCTCGTTCGTCGTCGGGAAATTTTTCGCGGCGTGGACGTTTTACACCTTCGTCCTGCTGCTCACGCTGATACATGTCCTGCTGCTGCTTGCCATCGGCACGCGACCTGACGCCGGGCTGGTGTTTGCTATGTATCTGGGTGCATGGCTGTACGGCGGCGCGGTGCTGTCGATTACGATGATCTGGTCTGCGGTGACGGAAGATCAAATTGTGGCGGCGTTCCTGGGTGCGGCCTCGATTCTGGTGCTGTATCTGGCGGATCAGGTGGCCGGGCTTGTGCAAAGCCAGCCTTCTCTGGCTCCTGTCGCCGATTTCGTGCGCGAACTCAGCCTGAACGCCCATTATGAGAATGTCCTGCTGCGGACGGGGGTCATTCGTGCTGCCGATGTTGCCTATTTCATCCTGCTCATGATTGCGTGCCTTTTCATCACGACGATCATCGTCGGGACACGCCGCTGGAGAGCGAATTAACATGACGACTCCTGAAATCCTTCCCCCGAATATGACACCTGCTACCCCCGATGCCGAGACACCGATTTTCCCGCCCTGGGTGCTGCTGGCGGTAGCGGGTCTGGCGCTGTTTGCGATGGTCTTTTTCCTCATGACACGGCGCGAAGCGGGCGTCGAAGTGTTTGGCGCGTTGGGCGTGGCGGTGTTGAGCCTGTTCGCCTGGGGCCTGATGAATCCCGATCAACTGCGCGATACGCTGCGCGGACGAGGCGTGTCCTATGGCGGCACAGCTATCCTCGTGACAGTCCTGTTTCTCATCTCGCTCGTCTTCGTCTACATCGTCGTTCGGCAGACGGGCTTGAAGCGCGACTTGAGCAGCCAGAAAGTCCTGTCGCTGACCGAGCAGGCGCACGCCATCATCGAGACCATCGCCTCCGATCCGACCATGCCCGCCCTGAAAATCGTCGGCTTCTACGGCGCGGGTGATGCCGCTAATCGTGATCTGGCGGAAATCCTGCTGGATGATATCGTCAAGGCCAGCAGCAGCAAAATCAGCTATGAGTTCATCGATCCCGATCAAAATCCGCTGGTGGTGCAGAGCTACAAGGCCACGCCCGGCCAGTTCATCGTCGGCCCGGTCAGCGCCGATGGCAAGCTTGATCCGGCGAATATTCAAATTTTCAGCGGCATTGATCAGCAGGCGATTGTGGATGCGCTGATTACGGCCTCGTCAACCGGTCACTTCAACGTGTACTTCCTGCGCGTGAAGGATGGCATCGATTTCACAAAGGCCGAATCGGGCGGCGGGCAGGTCATGAGTGCTGATCTCACCACGCGCTACAAATGGAATGCCCAGACCATCTCCATGCTTGATCTGATGCAGACCAAACCGAGCGTGACCCTCAACGATGTGAACCTGAACGGTGAGGTCATGGTCATCGCGGGCGGCAGTGAACCGCTGACTGCCGAGCAAAGCAAAGTCATCACGGATTATCTCGATAAGGGCGGCAATCTGGTGCTGATGGGCGGCTTAAACCTGGAGGGCAAGACGCCTCTGGCCGCGTCTGATCCACTGGCGAGCTATCTGTATGACAAGTTCGGCGTCAAGGTCGATAATGATCTCGTGATCGATCAGGAAAACAGCATCGGCGACGCCTTCTCGTTCCAGACCATTCCCGCCAACATCGATCAATTCATGGTGCGGGATTTCAAAGACTCCGGCATCCTGCTCTTCAGCGGGGCGCACTCTCTCGTGTTGAATCCCAAAACACCTGCCGATGTGACCGTGACCGTCCTGGCAAGTACCGCTCAGACGGCTTACAGCAAGACGGGCCTGAATCTCAGCCAGCTCACGCAGGCGGCCATCGCCAAAGCGGAGGGCGATAAGAGCGGCGCACTGCCTCTCGTGGTCTCGGCGGAGAATGCCAAGACAGGGGCGCGAGTTGTCATCTTCGGCAGCGCTGATTCGATCACGAATGATCTGCGCCAGCTTGGAGCGGCCAATGTGCGGAATACCGATCTGGCCCGCAATGCGCTCATCTGGGCGGCAGGCTATGACTCGTTCCGCAACATTCCGTCGCTGGCGATTGTGACGCCCAAGCCAGTGCCGCTGATTGCCAATGATGGACAGATTCGTCTGGTGCAGTTCGTCGCGGTGCTGCTGCTGCCCGGCCTGATCCTGCTGGCTGGGGGATGGCGCTGGATGTCCCGCCGCGAACGCGAACGAGCATGAGCAGTTGGCGGCGGATACTAATGTCTCACGTCTGATCGATGATGCCGATGCCGAGGTCATCACAGAAAATCCCCGCCTGAATGCCCTGACTCAAACCTCGAATGAGCAGCGTCTCTCGCAATGATCTGACTCGTTGCTCCGACATGCCCAGAGTATACATTTCCAGCAGGGCGACCCATGAGTCGCCCCTACGCCAATAGTAATCATTCACCTATCCATGATAATCGTGGGTTTGTAGGGGCAGGATGCATCCTGCCCCTACAAACCCACGATTATCATGAATAGGTGAATGATTACCGCCAATACGATTTTACAGGTCATGATGGTTCAGCATTTTATCGTGTCCACAGACCAGCGTACTACGTCCTACTCCAACAGCTCTACCGACTTCACGACCAGCGCCACAGGCAGCGGCCCACTCTTGACCAGCGCGGCCAATCGCACCATCTCTTCCTGCGAAAATGCCCCGGAGAGCACAAAGCTGTCGCGGAGTGCGCCCTGAATGCGCGGGGCTATCAGCACTCTGCCATCCAGCACCAGCGCCATCACGCCGCCAAGATGGGCCGCTGTGAACGTCTCAACCGTATCCTGGGCCGCCTGTGAAATCGTCACGAGCAGCCCCCACTGCGCCGTAGCAGACGATTCTTTGGCCTCTGCGCCGCTGAACTGATCACCTGTGAGGATCGTCTCAAAGGGCGCTTTTGTCGTGGGATCAAGCAGGGCGTCCTCCTGGGTGGCGGCGGGTATCGGTGACATCGCAGGCTGATTCGCGGCCTGCCACGCCAGATAGCCTGTCGTCATAATCGGCGTATTGAGCAGCGTGACAGGCGTTTCAACGCCGCTCACATCGACCAATTCCACGAAACCCACCTGCCTCACCCATGCCACCAGATCATCAAGCTGTTTGACCGCGCCATAAAAGCCGATTTCCAGCGTTTGATCGGGCAGCAGATGAAGTGTGAACTCCGTCTTGAGATCGAGCGCCTCAAGCCGCTGACTGATGATCTCCAGCGCGGCCAATTCCTGCCGTCGCAGCACCGCGCCCTCGGGCAGCGCATAACCGAGCACGACGCGCAGCAGCGGCGCATTCGGGATGGGCTGGAAGGTCTTGAGGAGGCTGTCAGCCAGCGGCAGAACGGCCTTCCAGTCTTTGGCGGGCGCATCCAATGTGATGAGATACCAGTTGTCTTGCTGCGGCGGCAGCACGATCACCAGCAGGCGGTTGGTGGGGTCATCGAGTTTTGTCTCTACCACCATGCCCTCAAGCACGATGTTTCCGTCTTCATTGGTAAAGCGGATCGCACGCGGCGCACCGAGCAGATCGAGATTGAGCGAGGCCAGCACATCCGACGGATTCTTGCCTATAGCATCCACCGTCAGCGGCGATTCCAGGGTATCGCCCGACTGCAAGCGCAGTGTGATTGTGCCATCAGCGCTCTGAGCGGCGGGCGCATAGGGATGATCGCGCAGGGGTATCCAATCTGTGGGCAGCGTGAGAAAGCCAAACGCGGGCAGATTCAAGATATTTTTGGGCGGCGCATCCTGGGCGGCGAGAGAGGATGTGAGCATGAGCGAGACTGTCAGTGTGATGAGAAGGGTCAGGCGCTGAATCATGGGGTGTCTCCAATAAGAATATGCATTCGGTTAGTAGGGACAAGGCCCGCCTTGTCCCATATGCAGCAACTTAAGACAATCCATCTTTTAAGGACATGGCTCGCCACATTGTCGGAGGCTAAAGCCGTCCGCCTACAGTGACAAAGCCCCATGAATGGGGCTACAAACCCGCTTGCCCTCTCGCCGTGAGCCCCATTTACGGGGCTTCGTAATCCCTAGACAGATGGCTTTAGCCTCTGGTGAGAGTGGATACCGCGTGCTGATCAGATGCCACATATCCTTAACTCGACTTTGCACATCCCAATGATACGAACTCAGGATGCGCCGTATTCAGTTCAAAACATGGAGTATATTTTTTGCATGTCT
>DAOTUR010000543.1:0-8295 GCA_034436915.1 Anaerolineae bacterium | reverse complement strand
TGGAGTAGATCGGCAAAGTGTGGGATAGTAGACATGGAATGATCCTCGTCTGGTTGCGGTTTGGTACCTTAAACCTAACGAAGATCATTCTTTTTTGCCAAAACTGCCAAAGTCCATGGGCAACCCATGGGTCGCCCCTACAAAAACGCTGTGACCTGTTGCGAACCCATCGCATGAGGTAAAAATCGATACCACGCGATCATGCACCCCTGCTATTCTTTAACGTCTCACCACATGATGCTGACGGCAGCGGGCCTCATAGCGTTCATGCGCCCCCACCAGAATAATCGGATCATCGTAGTGCGCTGGCTCCCCGTTCACAAGGCGCTGCGTCCGTACCGCTTCGTCGCCACACACCACACAAATCGCATGGAGTTTCATGACCTCTTCGGCGATGCTCATCAGGGTTGGGATCGGGCCAAACGGCTCAGCGCGAAAATCCATATCAAGCCCTGCTGCCATGACACGCATCCCACGATCCGCCAGAGTCTGCACGACAGGCACAATCTCGGAATCAAAAAATTGAACCTCATCAATTGCAATAACCGTTGTCCCGGTTTCGATGCATGTCAGAATTTCTCTGGCCTGGAGGACGGGCATCGCCTCAATATTTTCCCCATTGTGGCTCGTCACGCGCTTGAGGCCGTAGCGATCATCCAACTGGGGCTTAAAGACATGGACATGCTGCTGCGCGATCATCGCCCGCCGCACGCGCCGAATCAACTCTTCTGTTTTGCCAGAAAACATACTGCCGCAAATAATTTCCACGCGCCCCGTATAATGTCTCATGATACAGCCTCCCGCCACACACAAAATTGAATCATCACCCCGCGCTCTTCTGCCGGATCGTGTGTTCCTGGGGTGATGGAAGTCAAAAGAAAAAAGGCAGACCGCCTGACATGGGGTCTGCCTTTGCTGACAACCGAACTTTATTCGGCGGCTTCTTCGGCCTTGTTGACGACATTGTAGCCCTTGTTACGCAGGGCCTTCTTGATTTCGGCCAGGGCCTGACGACCCACACCAGCGGTCAGAATGCCTTCATCGCCGCTCTCGCTAATTTTGTCGAGGAAGTTCTGGACGGTTGTGACGCCCTTCTCGGCCAGCGTTGTGAGATGACGCTGATTGAGACCCAGCTCGCTCAGGGGCATATCGAGGGAGGGCTTGGCAGCCGCTTTAACTTTTTCCTGGGCCACGCGCAGTTCATCGCGTTTTTGCAGACGGCGCATGAAGGTGTCCACGCGGCCTTCTGTGTCGATGATGCGCTGTTCGCCCGTGTAGAAGGGATGGCAGTTGGAGCAAATTTCCGTCGTCAGGCTGGCGACAGTCGCGCCAGTCTTCCAGGTTTTACCACAAGACATACAGGTGACGCTGGCTTCAGGGAACCAGGTCGGGTGCAGATTTTCTTTCATGGGTGTCTCCTCGCATCACGAGCCGCTGAGGGTTCGCGTAATGCTCTCAAATGGAAAAGATACTACTGAACTTTTGTGTCCGCAGCGGCTACAAGGACAGGCGCGGCCTGCACATGCACCTGCTTCTGACCATCACGACCATGCATCCGTTCAAACACCACAACCCCTTCAATCGTTGCAAACAGGGTATGATCTTTGCCCATGCCCACATTGTCGCCGGGGTGGAATTTGGTTCCACGCTGACGCACGATGATGTTGCCGGGGATGACGGGCTGACCGCCGAACTTCTTCACGCCCAAGCGTTGGGCATTGCTATCGCGGCCATTCTTAACCGAGCCGCCGCCTTTTTTATGCGCCATGTTCGAGTCTCCTAGAGGTTCAAATAACCAATTAACGGGTGATGCTGCTCACACGCAGGCGTGTCAACTGGTGGCGATGGCCGCGCTTGGTGCGATACACCGTGCTGACATGCCACTTGAACACGATGACTTTTTTATCGCGGAACTGGTTCTCAACAGTGAAGGTCACGGACGCACCATCCACTGTCGGTGTCCCGATCACGGTTGCATCGCCATCACCGACGAGCAGAACTTCATCAGTGCTGAACTGAGCACCAACCTCTTGCGGCAGTTTATCGACATCAATGAACATGCCTTCTTCGGCACGATACTGACGTCCGCCAAGCTTGACAATTGCGTACATGGGGTTTCTCCAACCTTCGCTTCAGGCCGCAAGCCGAGGACCGTTTCAATTTCGGGTCAACTGCGGGGAAGTGGCAACAAAAGAACCTCACTCTGGGGTGAAGTGAGACGGTATTATGCCAGTCGAAGGGCCTTCCGTCAATCCATGATGTGTTCAGAATTACGATGTGAGCAGTGTCATTTGAAGATGAAGGAGAACGGCGCATGAGGATTAGACGCGAGAAAGGGGGTCGATCTTACCAAGTAAATTGCTCATGAGGTCTCAACTTACCGCTGTGATCGCCACTGCACAGGCTGATCATGTTCCCGTCCTTCCGTCAGTCGCTGGATTTGTGTCAGATCACGATCCACAAGGTATAGATTCCGTGTATATGGCCTATCGGTCCCTGCCGAAAGAACAATCTGTTTTCCATCGGGCGACCAGATGGCCTGATTAAGTCTCGTCAGCGCGACCAGAACCCCCTGGCCGACATGATAGGTGCGAATATCGCCCGTTTCGAGCGTGATAAGGCCTAAGGATGTATAGCCATGTGTCCCCATTGTAAAGAAGAACATATGAGATCCGTCGGGTGACCATTGAAGAGAGGATGGTCTCGTCATGTTTTCCGCCCTGGCGATCAACAAATGTGTTTCACGGCCATCAGGAGTAATGAGATAGATGCCCTCAAAACGACTGTTATTGCTCGGATCGGTGATGTAAGCCGATACTGCGATCTGTGTTCCATCGGGTGACCACTCTAAGTTTGATCCAATTTGAAATGGAAGCGATACTCTTGTGGCTTCGCCGCCCTTTGCAGGCATAGTGAAAAGATTTCCACCGCCTGTAAAAAGAATCTGAGATCCATCTGGAGAGATCGTTAACCCTTGTAAGTCTAAACCGAAGAATGGTTGTGAGAGACGATGAGGCTCACCACCGTCGGCGGGAACCTCAAAAATAGCCCAATATTTCTCCTTGAGGGGGCTACCCCAGAAAATAATCCGCTCATCATCGAGGGGCCATATTGGGTTGCTTGTGACAATCTGGTTGAAAGAGACCAGTTGCTTTCGATTTTGCCCATCTGAATCCACAACGATCAGGGAGGCGGGAAATTCACCATTTATCTGCCCTCCAAGAATGCGCCGACCATCGTGCGACCAGCTAAACGCAAACACATCGTTATCAGGCATTACAGGGGCTTCTTCACCTGTAACGGTGTCAAAAACAAGAATGCTCCCGTAGATTTCACTTGTACTCAGCGTAACGCTGCGGTTGAAGAGGATCAAATCAGACTCTCTATTCTTTTCGGGTAAGCTGGCTTTCGCTGAGAGAACTTGAGTGAACAAAATGCCAACGACTGCAACGAGCAGCAAAGATAGAGCAATCAGTTTTTGTCTCAGCATCATGTGTCTGCACTTTACACCGTCATGTAAATAATCTTATCATCCCCGACGACCAGTAACCCCTGCTGATACTCAAACAGCTTGTGTCCGCCGCGCACGACGCGCTCGGTCTGCATGAAGGTCGCCGTCTGGCGCATATCCATCACCTCGCGCTCAACACCCTGATCCGTCGCATACAGCAGCATATTACGGGCATAAGCATGGCCGCTGAGGGGCTGAAAAGTCTCAATATCGGCGCGTGTATACGATGAGAAATGTTTACCCTCATTCGTGACTTGATCGAAGCGAATCTGCTCCACGCCGTTGAGCTGCGTCAGGCGGGCGATCAGCAGTGTGTGCGAGGCAAATTTCACGCTCGTCTCAATCACAAATTCACCCGCCTGCAACGGAGCCAGGATCAGATCATGGCGTTCGCGGCCATTCAGCAGCCAGTATTGATAGGTATTTAGGACGCGGAAGCTGCCAAACACACGCTCCCCATCCGACGAAACGCGCAGCCAGGTTTGATCTTCGGCAACAGCCATGACGGGCTGCTCCACAAATTGTCCCATGCGAAACTGTCCGCGCATCAAATAGCCATTCGCCACACGATACAATGACGCCCCACCTGCCCCAAAGACACGATCCCCCTGCTGACCATACAGCCCGGTGCTGGTATGCAGCACCCCGTCAGGCTGTGCGCCGCTGACATTGATGCCGTAGACATCCGAG
The DNA here is from genome assembly GCA_034436915.1 of Anaerolineae bacterium. GTDB lineage: Bacteria > Chloroflexota > Anaerolineae > Aggregatilineales > Phototrophicaceae > JALHOR01. Next base: position 4,094 of record DAOTUR010000543.1, on the reverse strand, counting down.
CTTTCCGGGCTGGGGGCGACAATCACATGATCCTCCATGAAGGCATACGCCGCCGTCGGGATCGCCTCGAACAGCGACAGAGTCTTGGTGATGGCGAATCCTGTCAGGCTGTAGAACACAGCCTTGCCATTTTCATGCGCGATCCAGCGGGCAGTGTCTCCGTCGATATGCCACGCGACAATCGGCCCCTGCGTGCGGACGATCAGGCGGCCCTGGGTGGGCGGCAAAATCGGCGTCGCGGTGACGTTGGAGCAGTGCGGACAGTGTGTGCGGCTGGCGGGATAAGTTTCGCTGCAAAAGACACAGGTCTTGAGCGTGCGGAGATACTGCTGCACCTGATCCAGTGGGAAGACGCCGCGCCGCCCCTTCTCAAACCAATCGATGAAGGTATTGAGCAGCGTGTCGTCAATCAGTTCCAGCGGATAGGCAATCTTCGGATAGGTCACATCGGCATTGAAGACGCTGACCTTTTGATAGGCCCGCTGCGTGAGTGTCTTGATCGAGGCATGCACGCCGCCATAGGGGTGCGCCAGCAGCAGCGACTTGAACAGCAGCACCGCATAAGCATACCAATCGTGCTCGGCGCGAAACAACGGAGACGAGGCTAGATCACAGTTATAGAGATTGGGATCAATGAACGTTTCCGTCCCCACCATGCAGGGATACACCCCGAATTGGAAGCTGTCCGTATCAATGAACAGTGCATCCGACTCTTTAAACATCACATTGAGGTCATTGAAATCGCCCACCACCATGCCCGCCCGATGAATCTGGCTGAGAGTCTCGCCAATCTGGGCAAACAGAGCGGCGATTTGCGGCGTCTGGATGTTATGTTGGGCGCGGTGCTTTTTGGAGGAGAGGTGGCGAATCTCCGTCATATCGGAGGGCAGGAGGCGCATGGTAAAGCCGACGACGTGTTTGCCTTTCTCATCAAACGCCAGTTTTTGCGGCGCAATCACCGCCGCAGGCAGCGCCGCCGCGAGAGGCAGCATGGCTTTTAACTTTTGCTCCCGCGCCGCATCGGGCGTGAGATATAGCTTGACCGCCTCGCCGTTGCAGCGGAAGACCGTCGCCTCACCGCCGACGCCAATCACGTCTTTATCCGGCAGAGAAATCATCCTGGCATCGATGTTGATGCGGCGCATAGTAACCTTCCTGACAGAAGCAACGGGAGTGACATGTTGATTATAGGGTGGCGCGTGGTAACCAGGACGCTTTAGGAATTGATGAGCTGCTTGGTGGTGTGTTCATGGGCGGCACGTTCGACAGTGATGAGCGTGGCATCATCGCGGAAATGACGGGCCTGGGTTGACCACACATTCATCTTGCGCTGGAGGCCGCGCATATGCGCCATGCCCCACACCTCCGCCAGCAGGTCAGGCAAAAAGCCATCTGTGCCAATTGCCAACCGCTGCCAATCGCCGATAGGGTGAATGCGGAAGCCTTCTGGCATACGGAATGAGGTGGGCAGATAGTCCGGCACAAGCTGGTAGGCCGCGTAAGACGGCGCGTTGTTCTGATCGATACATTCAATCTGCTCATCAATCACGATCAAGCCATCGCCTGCCGAGAGCATCAGTGCGCCCTCTTCGGTGATGATGAGGATGAGCACGGTGAAGAGCAGATAATCGCGCACAAATCCCACACGGTTGGACGGCGTAGAGAGAACTGTCAGATGTTCGAGATACGCGATCAGACGCGCATACAGAAGCGGCGGCAGATCGTTCAAGGGGGTCTTTTCAGCGAGCAGCAGCGCGGCCTGTGCTGACACATACTGCGCCCCCAATATCGCGCCCACCTCAGAATGTTCGCCCTCACTACACCCATCACAGACCACGCCAATCACAGAGTCTGCGAGGACATGCAGCGCATAGCCATCCTGACAATTGCGCTGTTTGAGCTGATGATCGAGGCCAAGAGTCTGCCCGACACGCACCCGTATACCGTTCATAACGTCTGACCTTTCTCGGCATGACCTGAAGGGCGCAGTATGCTGCACCCCTACAATTTATGGGTTAAAGAATGTATTCGCCCCTGGCTTGATCTGGCCCTGGCTGGTGCGAATGACACTGCCGGAGATCATATTCAGAGCGCGGCGGATATCACTGGCGCTCTGCTTCACCGTCAGCACCTCCGGAAAGCCCATCTGAGACGCGACGCCGTTAAAATAAGCCGCATCGCCCATGCCCACAAAGGCCAGCGTGTAATACTCCTGACGGATCAGGTCATCGGCCACCGTCTTAACCGCTGCTGCCGAATGCGTCGAGGCATTGTCGCCGCCATCAGTGATGACGATGACTACCGAACGGGTGCGGATGCCGTTGTTACGCAAATCCTGTCCGTAGGCCACGATACCCGTGAAGCCGTCCATGACTGCATCATACAGCGCGGTTGCGCCGCCGAGTACATAAGATTTCTGATCGAGGTCTTTCACGCTGTCCACCGGCGTGTAACCAAACAGCAGTTTGGGTGTGTCATCAAATGTCCAGGCGCTCACAAGGATGCTGTCGCTGGCCTTTGAATCGGCCAGGGCGCGGCACATCTGGTTAAAGGCATCGATGACATCCTGCTGAACGCCGCTCATTGAGCCGCTGGCATCGATCATGATGACGAGCAGCGTCACATCATCCGTATTGAGATCATCCACCTGTGCGCCGACGCAGCCCAGGCCCGTTTGTCCGTCGAGGTTTTGCACCAGCAGATCAACCGACTGCTGGCTCATGCCGTTTTGCTGGCTGTTTTTAAACAGCGAACGAAGATTATTGCTCATGGTGGTGTGCTCCATGTCATAAAAAGGGACGATGAAATCATTCGTGTCAGTGAGATCGATTGAGAGAAGGCTGCGGATAGGGCAAGGCGTGCCTTGCCCTGATTGTCTTAAGCGATCACGTCGGCGGCCTTGACGAGGCGCATCCCCTGCTGGGCAAAACGCTGAATCGTCGCTTCGGTGGGCGTCTCAAAGCCGCTGATGGAGGAGGTGCAGTCATCCAGGAAGCGCAGTTTGCGGATGACCTCCGGCTGCGCGCTGAAATGGCGCATAACCGAGTTCATTGTCTCCAGCACACAATGACTGCGGGCCTGCCCTGCGACATAGATCAGGTCGAATTTGGCGACCATATCCAGAAAGCGCGTGTTCAGGCCGCCATCAGGATGTTTGCTGTACTTCACTTCCGGCTCTACCACGCTGTAAAACTCGGTGTGGGCGATTGTGCCTTTGGCGAGATACGTGGGCTGGGCCATGCGTGCGCCGCTGTGATACATGATGGCTTCCGAGAGCGCCGGGACGAGGGCGCGGCCCGTTGTGCCTTCCATGCAGTGGAACGGCCAGATCATCAACTGCTTTTTGCCATCTTTTTCCAGTTCTTCCAGGTAGCGGATCGACCACACTGGCTCCGTCACGGGACTCCAGAGACCTTTCCGCACATCCTCCGCCGTGATGACGGTGTAGGGGCCGGGATGCTGGCCTTTGCCATTCTTCCACCAACTCGGATAGAAAATCTGGAAGGGCGTGTGCGTGTCCAGCGAAGCGGCAATCTGCGTGATCTGGTGAACGTTGCGATACAGCCATTCAATCGTGCGGCGCGTGTCATCAATCGCACCGGGGACAGGTAAACGGCCCAACGGCGACGGGAAGACAAAATCAATTTGCATATCGATCAGCCACAGGAGCACACGCGGGCTGTCCTGGCTGGCGGCGCTACGAAAATTAGCCAGACCTGCATCATAAGCGGCCTGGAAATCAGGTTCATAGATCTGGTCGACACGGCTGAGGGTGTTCATCATCGGGTTCATCGGGTGGGTTACTCCTGGGTTATGTGTGTTGACGGGATAGCTGTATCTTATGCGTCTTCGCCTGTTTGGTCACTAGATAGGGGCTGAATAAACGGGGCTTTCGTCTGAACAAAATCTAAAAATTATCGATTTTTGGGGGTGAATCATGATCGATACATATTCGGATAAGGTTTAATAGTTTATTTTTGTAACTACTCAGGCTGGTTTTTATGGTACAAATTAATTCATCGTCAATATACCAACCGTCAAATTAAACAGAATAGTTGAGAAATATCTCAACTTGGAAAAATCCCAACTCTGTG
>DAOTUR010000542.1:0-6133 GCA_034436915.1 Anaerolineae bacterium | reverse complement strand
TCGGTGTGGAAGCTGCCGCGCCCTGGTACAGATGAAACATGTGAACGTGTCGAAGGGCAGGATTTGAATCGTTTGCTGTATGGGGATATTCTGGAAGCCTACAGTACAGACCTGTTTGGATTGACGGAAACCCGTTCACAGGAAGGCCAGGACAAACTCAAACGCCTGGGACAGTTAAACGTGAAAGAGGTTCTGCGCGGGTTGACGGAGGCAGAACAACGAGAACAGCAAGAACTTCGGGCGGCCATGCCCACAGAGGCGAATGCGCGGCCTAGCGAAACACCGTCCGTCAATGAGGCATTATGATCCTCATTCCCGATCAACCTCTGCCGCAGCCCATCTCGGATCAATTGGCAATCTATCAACAACAGATCAACAATGTGTCCGACTATGGAGAGCAAGTCAAGAAGGCCCGAATTGATTTTTCCAGACATCGCAAAAATAGGGTGTTACGCAAGATTGAGGCAATCCTGGATGAGATGTGCAGCGGCTCGCGCCGTTGTATGTACTGCGAGGACTCGTGCGCGGATGAGATCGAGCATGTGCGACCCAAACATCTTTACCCTGAATTGACGTTCGTTTGGGAAAATTATTTGTATGCATGTGGCATCTGCAATCCACGCAAAAATAATCGGTTTGCCATTTTTGATGCTCAAGAGCAGCCCTTTATTTTGACTCATCCCAACGGTTTGCCGCTTGCGAGACCACCGCAGGGGGAATATGTCTTCATTGATCCCCGGCAGGAAAACGCGATGGATTTTTTGTTCCTTGATATTCTGGGTGGTGAGTTCACGTTAGAAGCTATCGAAGCAGAAGGCTCTAAAGATGAGAAGCGGGCCACGTATACCGTAAAAACCCTGGGATTAAATCGAGATATTTTACGACGCGCCAGAAAAAATGCCTATCCTGCTTATCGCGCTATGCTCAGAGAATATGTAGGATATCAATATCATGGAGCTGCCGCTGAAATCCTTCAACGTCAAAAAGAGGCATTACAGAGATCAAGCCACATCACCGTCTGGCGTGAGATGCAGCGACAATACAAAATCATTCCCGAACTCAAAATCCTCTTCGATCAACTCCCCGATGCTCTCCGATGGTAAAAATTCGTGCAACTTGTGATAATCTCCTATTCATCTGACCAACACGCGCAACACATCCTTCATCCGTGTGTTTTTATTTCTTAAACGTGGATTCTCTGAGGCATACAAAAAATGGTTATCGAACTGAGACGCCAATTATGCGATGGATATGCGCTCAAATGGATGTTTGCGGCAGGCGTGTCCTGGCTTGAGCATCATCGTGATCAGGTCAACAGTATGAATGTGTTCCCTGTGCCGGATGGCGATACAGGCACGAATATGACGCTGACCGTCCAGAAAGCCTATGAGCGCATCGCCAAGATCGAAGATCGGCATGTGGGCATCGTCTCAGAGCAGATCGCCAAAGGCGCTCTCATGGGCGCACGCGGCAACAGCGGCACGATCCTCTCCATGCTGCTGCGCGGCTTTGCGGCGGGCCTGTCCGGGCGCGAGGTCATGGACGCTGACGCCTTCGCGCACGCCTGTCACAGCGCGGTCAAATATGCCTATGATACGGTCAGCAGCGTCATGCAGCCCGTTGAAGGTACGATCCTCACAGTCGCCCGCGAAGCCGCCGATGCGCTCCAGGAGCACGTCCGCACCGAACGCGATCTCAGCACGCTCCTGGGCGGCATGATCGCTGCCGCCCGTCGTTCGCTGGAGCGCACGCCTGATCTGCTGCCCAAACTCAAAGAGGCAGGCGTCGTGGACAGCGGCGGCCTGGGCCTCGTGTATATCCTGGAAGGCATGAAACGCCTGCTGGATGGTGAGCCTGTGGTATTCGATGGGCCGCAGTTCGCTACGACTGCCGCCGCAGCGCCAAGCTGGAAAGACGCGCTCGTCCCCGATGACGAAGAGGGCTATGGCTACGATGTCCAGTTCCTCATGCTCGGCGAGAATATGAACGTCGATCAGGTGCGGCGCGATATCAGCGCGATGGGCTGGTCGCCGCTCATCGATGGGGACAGCAATCTCATCAAGGTGCATATCCACGTCCATAATCCGGGCCTGCCGCTCAACTATGCCATCGTCACGGCAGGCGTGCAGATCACCGATATCGTGGTCGAAAATATGCAGGCCCAATATCTCGAATATGTCGAGCAGCGTGAGCAGCGCGAGAGCAAGCCTACGGTGCATGTCGAAGGCGTGGCCGTGATTGCAGTGGTGCGCGGCGCGGGACTGGTGCAAATCTTTGAGGAGTATGGCGCAGCCCGCATCATCGACGGCGGCCAGACCATGAACCCCGGCACAGAAGATTTCCTCGCCGCGATTGATTCGCTGCCCAATGATGAGATCATCATCCTGCCCAACAATGGCAATATCATCCTTGCCGCGCAGGAAGCAGCCCGCCTCGCCACGCACAAACATGTGCGCGTGATCCATAACAAGACGCTGCCCCAGGGCATCGCCGCCCTGCTCACCTATGCTGATCTCAAAGATGATCACAATCTCGATGCGCTGGCGGCGGCCATGACCGAGCAGATTCGCCGCGTCATGAGCGGCGAAGTCACCCGCGCCACTCGCACTGTCACCATTGATGATATAGCAGTCAAGGCGGGCGAGATCATCGGCCTGCTGAATGGGCAGTTGGTGGTGGTGGGCGAGGATATGACGACGGTGCTGCGGGCGCTGCTGCACAAGGGCTGTGCCGAACAGCATGAGCTGGTGACGCTGTATTATGGCGATGGCGTCAGTCATGCCGAGGCGAATGCCGTCAAGAGTGCGCTGGAGGTCGGCTTTAGCGATCTGGAATTCCAGCTTATCCCCGGTGAACAGCCGCTGTATCCGTATCTCCTGAGCATTGAATAGATATTCGACAAACCCCACCCCGGCCCTCCCCACTGTGTGGAGAGGGAGTCGGGAGAGGTAAAAGGCCCTCCTTGCGAAGCGGGGAGGGTTCGGGGTGGGGTCTGAAGTTATTTCTTTTCCTGTACAATAGAGCGATTCTGATCCGCTATCTCTCACCTGTGATCTCACTATGCCTGATTTTCATATCATCGCCGACAGCGGCGCAACGCTCACGAATCCGCGCCTGCTGACGCAGTTCCCCATCACCATCGTCCCAAACAAAATCACCATCAATGGCACGACCTACCGTGAAGGCGTTGATGCCTCGTCGGAGGAGCTGGTGCGGATGATGAACACCTCCACCACACTCCCGATTGTCACCGCGCCCAGTCCCGCCGAACTCACCGCCGCCTATGCAAAAGCCTCGCGCCACGGCAGCGCGATCCTGTCGCTGCACACGTCGCGGGAACTGTCGCAGAGCTGGGCCAATGGCCGTCTGGCCGCCCGCCAACTGACTGAAACCTGCCCGATTGCCAATATCGACTCGCAGACGGTGTGCGTGGGCCTGGGGATGCTGGTGCGCGTGGCAACCCAGGCCATCCAGGGGACGCAGGATTTTGACAGCGCCGTGAAGCAGGTGCGCGGCGCGGTGGAGCGCTTGTTCTCGCTCTACTACGTCGAGAGTCTGGATTACCTGCATCAGCGCCAGATTATGGAACCATCGCGGGCGCTGCTGTCCGCCATCACGGGCATCAAGCCCTTCCTTAGCATGGAGGAGGGCAAGCTGATCGTGACCGAGAAGGTTCGCAGTCGCACACAGGCAGTGGAGCGGCTGGTTGAATTTGTGAGTGAGTTTGAAGAACTTGAAGATGCTGCTATCATTCAGCATCGACCCACGATGACCGAGCAGGCGCGGATGCTCCAGGAGCGCTTCGCGGCTGATTTTCCGGGGCGGCATTTCCCCTGTGTGGCGTGTGGGGCCAGCCTTGCGGCGCTCATCGGCACAGAGGCGACGGGCGTGGTGGTCTTAGAAAAAGAAGGGTCAGGCTTTTACGATGGCGACAACTAAAAAAAGAATTCGGATTATGACGGACAGCGTGTGTGATATCCCGCAGGCGCTATTGGACGAATGGAATATTGGCGTTATTCCCTGCTATGTGAATTTTGAAGGCAAAAGTTATCTTGATGATGGCACGCAGTTTGATCGCGCTGAGTTCTACAAGCGGATGCCCACCATGAAAGAGTTCCCGACCACCGCCGCGCCCTCGCCGACTCTGGCCGAGGAGATGCTCAAAGCGGCGATTGAGGGCTACGATCACATCATCAGCATCAATGTGGCCGCCAAACTCAGTGTGACGCTCAATAATGTGCGCCTGGGTGCGAATCAGGGGTTGCCGGGGCGCGTGACAGTGCTGGACAGCGGGGGCGTGACCATGAGCATCGGCTCACAGGCGTTGGTGGCGGCGCGTGTCGCGGCGGAGACGGGCGATGTCGATGCGGTGGTGGCAGCCGTGGAATCGACGCGCAAACGGCAAAAGCTGTATGCGATTATTGCCAATCTGGAATATTTGCGGCGCAGCGGGCGCGTCAATGCGATTTCGGCATTTGCGGGGTCAATTTTGCAGATCAAGCCGATGTTGGATGTGCATGATGGTGAGGTCGATGTGGCCGAGCGCGTGCGGACGATGAGCAAGGCGGTGAGTCGCCTGCGCGAACTGACCGAGGCGCAGGCCCCGCTCGAACACCTGACCATCCTCCAGATTGAAAATGAAGACGGGGCCGCGCAGTTGAAGGACATGCTCAAGCCGATCCTGCCCGCCGATAACATCACGATCATGGCTGGCCCGACGCTCGGCGTGCATATTGGCCCCGGATCGCTCGGCGTGGTCACGGTGCGGAAGGGGTAAACCCCTCCCCTGCCCCTCCCCCACCCCTCCCCGCTTAGCGTCGCTGGCCTATGGCTCGCAAGGAGGGGCTTTTACCCCTCCCCGGCCCTCTCCACGCAGTGGGGAGGGCCGGGGAGGGGTTGGGGAGGGGCTTGGGTGGCGATTATGGGGGGCGCAGCACGCTGCGCCCCTACTTGTCTGACCACAATGAATCTTCCTGCCAGCGCTGCGGATTGGTCTCCACATAGGCGTGGATGCGCTCAAAATCCGCCTGATCGCGGATGATGTGCTCGTGATAATTGCGCTGCCAGATCACTCCACCGGGCGTTCCTTCCAGCAAATTGATCGCTCTGGTGGTAGCCGATTTAAATGCCCGTACAATCGCCCCCAACGACCCCGGCACAACATGTGGCAATGTGGATGTGTTTCGTAGGGGCGCAGCGTGCTGCGCCCTGTTTTGATCCCCATTCATCGATGCGGGGGACGGGGCCTGCGCCCTGTTTTGATCCCCATTCATCGATGCGGGGGACGCAGCACGTTGCGCCCCTACATTGTGGGCATCCTCCGTAATAATGACGATGCCGTGAAAATGATTGGGCATGACAACAAATGCCCCTAATTCAACATTGGGGCGTAATAGCGCCGTGCGCGTCCATTCCTCCTCAACGATCCTCCCCCACGCATTCACGACCATCACCCCCGCCGTGATTGTGCCAAACACGCACCGCCGATCCTGAACGCAAATGGTGACGAAATACGCCCCCGCCGAGGCATAATCGGCTCCAGGCAATCGGATGGATCGGCGGTGATAATGATCCATTGGATCTCTCCTTATCCACATGATCTCTGTAGGGGCGCGATACATCGCGCCCCTACATCGCGCCCACCATAATCGCCACACAGGGCGCGATACATCGCGCCCCTACAAATCCTGCCCCAAAAATACGCCGCCCGCTTCGCGGATGGGGGGAGGACAGGACACAGAAAAACAGAACTTCAGGACAACAGAAATTCAGCACTACAAGGACAAGAGCGAGCAACGGAATCCGATAACGTAGTTAGAATTCGACGGATCGTTGAGGTTGCGGGCAGACGAACGCAAGTAGTTGGAACCGGTGCCGTACCACGAACCACCCCGCAGCACGCGAAGAACATCCGTTCTATTAGCATCGCTCTCACGGCCATCGGCGACGTCATACGGATACGGCTGGTACACGCTGCTCACCCACTCCCATACATTCCCGCTCATATCCTGCGCCCCCACCCACGACGCCCCGGCGGGACGGCTGCCCACATCAGCCGTCTGCTTATTGGAATTGCCGCTCCATACCGCGTTACTCTCGTTCCAGGCACGGCCCCAGGGGTACTCCAGCGCGT
>DAOTUR010000541.1:0-14571 GCA_034436915.1 Anaerolineae bacterium | reverse complement strand
TATGCGGTGGCGATTGGGGTTGAGCAACGCTTCTACCACCGGGCTGATCTCGAACACTTCCAGGCCACTTTGGAGCAAGAACTTTGAGACAAGGAGCAAGAACTTTGAGACGTTACAACATCCCGCGCCAGGCCTTTGCACAGCTCACCTCGACTGTGATTATTGCCTGTGGCAACGAGCGGACGCATGGTCAGGTGAGTATTGGCAATGTTTCGAATCCGGCTGATATCGCACGCACTCTCAAAGACGTCTCTCGACGTCAGACAACACTCGGTGAGACGGAGATCCTCCGCTCTCTTCCCACGGCCTATGCGCTTTTTCCGTCGCTGCTTGAGCCAGACGTGACTGTGCCGGAAGAGGAGGACATGACCTCTTGTGCTGAGCGCCTGCTGATGGGCGAACAGGATGTATTCATGAATGATGTGATGGCGCTGATTGCAGCCCGCTACGTTCAGCAGCTTCTGCTGCGCCAGCCCATTCAGAGCTTCCTCACGTTTTGTACTCTGGAGGAGATGATCACCGTCAAACCGATTCCGATTACACTGGACAACATTCACAGCTATCTCGCTCAAACCCCGTAAAACATCTCAGATCCCGTCACCCAACGCTCACAATCGTGTCCTGTGGGCGTTTTTGATTCCCCTTTAAGGAGACTTATGAGCCAACAACTTGCTCTCTTTTCATGGCCCGATGACCTGCCAGTTCCAGACACACCTGATGCCATCAGTCTACTGCGTGGTGGGGCGGCGCTGGTTTTGAGTGTTTCAGGTGGTAAAGACAGTGATGCCATGTGCTATCACCTGCTCGATCTTCGCCAGCGCGAAGGATGGAGCGGAGAGGTCGCGCTCATTCACGCGGATCTGGGTCGTGCTGAATGGCACTCAACCCGGCCTATGTCCAGGGACTCGCTGAACGGCTGGGTCTGCCGCTGCATGTCGTTCGCTGGACACACGGTGACTTGATTGATCGCATCTGGCAGCGTTGGGACACGCTGAATCATGCCGCGTGTCCCTGGCCTTCGGCAAAATTTAGATTTTGCACCTCTGACCTCAAAAGATCGCCGCTGTCACGTCTCATCCGTCAGACCTTTAGTGGCACTGTCATCTGTGCCATGGGATTGCGAGCCCAAGAAAGTTCGACTCGTGCCAAAAAGCCAACTTTGTCACCGCGCCAGGACTGTATGGCCCCCACGAAAGGGCGGTTTGTGTATGACTGGTTGCCCCTTCACGACTGGACGGAAACTCAGGTCTGGGAGTGCATTCGTCGCCATGGGAATGTCTTTCACGAGGCCTATCACCTCGGCAATCACCGCCTGTCGTGTGCCTGCTGCATTCTCGCCAGTCTCAATGACCTCCTCAATGGCGCTATTCATAACCCGGAGACCTACCGCGAACTCTGCCGCATCGAAGCGGTCACTGGTTACAGCTTCCGCTTGAACCTCTGGCTCAGTGATCTCAAGCCGGATCTGCTTCCTGCCACCACTCTGAACGCTGTGCGCCGCCACCAAGCCATCCCACGCCTACCGTCTTCGACTCCGAAAGGATGATGTCTCTATGGACACCCCAACCCCGCGCCCCACCGTGACCGTCGATTGGACCACCTGTCAGGTGCGTGTGCGCACTGTCAAAGGCAAACCGCGCCGCGAAGCCACATACCCCGTCACCTGTCCACAGTGTGGCCACGAACGCTGGTTGAAGCGTCACGATGCATTTAAGGCAGAACAAATGTGCTGTTTGTGTTATCACTGCGCCCAGGCTGAGAAAGGACGGATGGGCTGGCAGGTGACCGCGGCGCGCTGGGGCGTCAAAGTTGCGGTTAAGCATCAACGCACCTATCGCCTGGCTCATCCCTCGAATCTGGAACAGCAGTGTATGGCACTTCTCGATAGGCTGGGTGTGTCCTATGAACGCGAAGTCTGGTTCGAGCAGCAGGACAAAGTCTATCTGATTGATTTTGTCGTGGCTGAGCGTCTCGCAATTGAAGTCAACGGCACTTTTGCCCATCGTCATCGGGCCGACAGTGATGCCCTCAAACAAGCTGTCCTCTGTCAGCACTATCCGCTGCTTATCCTCAGCGATGTCGATTTCGACACGAAGCAGGCCGCGGTTCTGATTCAGACCTTCATTCAACATCGTCTCTAAACAGGAGTGTCTCATGACCCAATACCCGCGTCTCTCAAACTTGAGTGACAATGACTTTGCTGCGTATACCGCCCGCGTGGATGCCGCCATGACCCACTATCATGCCCACTACAACAATGACACCTATCAGGCGATTCAAATCGCTGTCGTGCGGGATCTGTGTGGAGCGTATCAAGCGCAGGAGCCAAAACTGCTCGAACGCGCTCTCGCATTGACTGAGATTAACGCGCTCCTGAATCTGGTGACCGATGTGGCGCTCGAAGCGTCAGGTCACCCAGACATGGTCGGGCGGCGCGAACGTCTGCTGCGGGCCATCCTGAATGCGGGCCTGAGCGAAACGACAGTCCATCGCATGGGGGAACACTTTGAGAATTTCGTTGTCTCAGACAGCACGTTCAGCCCTGATTTTGAGAACAGCGCGATAGCAGTGCTGCGAGTTCACGAAGGCCTGGAGGTTGTTTACAGCATGACCACTCAGACATCGGACATTCATTCGAAGGTAGGCAATGCAGCGCATCAGATGCTGTGGGCGGCTTACCATCTCCTGCGGACATCTGAACTGCTCCTCAGCGGCGAACCCAGTGCGGCCTACATCAATGAACAGATCCATGCCGCAGAACGCCGTATGGCAGATGGTCAGCAATTCCTGGGCCAAACGCCTCAGCCCAGGAACGATGTGTCTCCAACGGAAACTGTCATCCAGCCCGCTCACACGCTGCTGCTGTCATCCGATGGCACCTATCCAGGCATCGTGACGTCTGTCACAGATCGCATCGCGCACATCACCTGGTACAAATGGGGCTATACGGGAGAAACCTTCACCGATTGGATGCTGCTGACGAACATCGCAGAGTATGGTTTGAGTGCAGCGGCGTGTCAGACGCGTTTCGGCGGCCTGCCACCGACATATCAGGCCTGACTGTCGGTTCCAATGTAACGTCGGAATGGAACAGGTTGGAATGAGGCTCATTTGGACGTCTGAGTGTCGGAAAATTCCAGTATAACATCGGAAAAGGCAGGAGTTTCCAGGGTAAAGTCGGAAAACCCCTATGCTGCCAAATACGATAGCAAGTCACCTCCAGTGATACAAAATGGACTTCGAATAAGAGTTCATCAGCCAAGTAAGGCCAATTGTAACGACACTGACACGAATAGCTACATGGCCTTTTCTGTATAAACCGCCAAAAAAGACGGTTTTGGAAACGTTACCCGCTACTTGTTGAGATAACGTTAGACACTGGCCTTCAGGAGCGTCTCATAATATCTAAGATCTCTCGAGAAAGGCATTATGAGACATAAGATGAGACGCGCAAGAGGGTCGTCTCAAGAGGTATACCCCTTGAAACCTAAACAAAAGTGCAGACTGCCTCATATCAAACTCTGAAACCGACCTTTTTGGCGGTTTATACAAAAAAGACCTACATGGATCAACCGTGTTTGTCGCATCGTTGATCCATGTGCCTCCCGATGGGGAGGTTTTCTTTTTTTCACAAATCATCGTCAGTCTCAGGTGGCGCGCTGGCGGCATACTCGTCTTCAGTGTCGTAGCCATAGATAAATCTCAGTTCTCGCACATAGGCCTGACGTTTCTGCTCAAGCACGGCCAATCGCTGTAAATGTTCTTCGTGCTCACGTTTTCTTTTTTCCAGTGTCTCACGTTGTACACTTGCTACCCTTAACTGTGTCGCATTCAGATCGGCATGTCCCTGAGTGTTGAGCCAAGCGACTGACAATTCCATGAGATCGTACTGACGGAGATGCAGATCTTCCTGAACCGAGATCACCAAAAGATGAAATATAGCGTAGCCCTCAGTATCCGTTGCCGTGATGACTTTACTATAGGTGGGTAGATCAAGCTGCTGAAAGACCTCATCCAGACTTGAGCTGCTGGCATAGGCATAGGTCAGGCTCTCATAATCCGGAAAGGCCCAGAAACCGCCTGACCCCCCTAACTCGACAGGACTTTCGTTGTACCCGAATGCTCCGCGATATTGGGTTGTGCGTGCCATAACAGGCTCCTGATCAACACTCAATCTCTGTATCCAGTATAAAGGGCAATCTTGCTTGCTCATGCATCAAATGACGCAATGAGATTTGTAATTCCTTATTTTCACAGGTCTGACTCCCTATAAGATAGAGATATTGATCTGAAAGGGGACTCGATATGCCCACCGACCCGATTCATGACAAGCCACTGTACGCCTCGGATCATCCCTTCGGGATTCCCAGCCTTCGCTATACACCGCTCTCTCAGCTCCCGGATTGGCTGCTGCCGTATCGCCATCGGGTGCGGCCTGAGCAGTCCGTCGAGGGTGGGGCCGTGCATTTTTTTCTATTTGATGCCTTGTTTGAGAGTGTCTGGAATCGACCGCAGCAGGCCCTGCGCTATCTGGAAGGCTTTCAAGCGGTGCTGACGCCCGATTTCAGCATGAATGGAGAGATGCCGCTGGCCGTTCAGCTGTGGAATACCTACCGCAACCGCTGGTGCGGCGTGCACTGGCAGACGCAGGGTTACAGCGTGATTCCCACTGTGGGCTGGAGTTCACCCGCCAGTTATGCCTTTTGCTTTGCAGGCCTTGCGATGCACAGTCCGGTGGCTGTGACAACGCTGGGGTCACGGTCTGTCGACAAGCGCCCGACCTTTCTGCATGGGTTTGATGCGTTGATCGAACGCATCCAGCCGAGCGTGGTGCTGTGCTACGGCCTGCCGCTGCCGGAGATGGAACGTGTGCCCTTGCAGGTCTATCCCAATCAATGGCGCAGTCTCAAAGCTGCAAAACGGGCGGCCCATCGTGGGTAGCCGGGGACGCTGGGGCCGCCAGCGGGTGCAAACCCTCATGGTTGCCGAGGGGAGTCTGGCGGTGATGGGCCATGTCGAGGTCAAAACACATGCGCCCTACCGCCTGCCGCTCGAGCCATCTGACGATTTGCCCTCCAAAGGCTACCTGGTGGTGGGGACACGCTGGGATGGCGCGAAGTCGCCGTTCTATCCGCTGTTTCCGCAGGATCGGGCCTGGATCCTGCTCTCACGTGATGGCACGAGCCTTGATGATCCTGAGCATGCCGTCCATGAGCAGCATCGTTTTGGCATGATGGCTCCCACGCTGTCCTGGCAAAACGGGATCCAGCGCATGGAATTGTATGTCGATGGACTGACTCATACTGAATTTCTGGCACGCTACGGTCTGGATGTGCAAATTAGTAAAAATGGCTTTATCACCAGTAAGCGGATGTCGCGCATGCTGCGTGATTATCGGATGTATGAACGGTTGCCCGAAGGCGAGGTCAGCGTCGACTATCTGGATCTGGATGACGAGGGGGAGAAAATCTGGGATGGCTCAGGCCTCATCAGCCGCCAGATGCTGGAACGCCTGAGTCTCAGTCCCAATTTGACGGAGACAGCCCGCGAACATTTGCGGGCGGAACTGAAACATGCCGGACGGGTCGAATTCACGCTGGTCAATGGAGCGGGGCAGCACAAAGGTCATGCGATTGTGGTCGATGATCTGGATGTGGACTTTCGCCTGCCGCGCGACATCAAAAAAGACGTGCGCACAACTGATGGCACAGCCTTCATTGGGGTCAATGCCGTCCACAGTCAGGACGATCTGCGCCTCGATATTCAATCGATCATGAATCTGCATCCCTTCATCTCACACGAAACCATGCTCGATTATCTTCAGCAGCAGGAGACCCTCTTTCATGAGGCGGTGGACAGTGGGAAAAAAGGAGCCGCCATAGCCCGTCTGGATCAGGCAACGAGCGAAGATCTGACGAACTGGCCGCTGCGCCATTTTTTTGCACGGGGCGGCGATGCCAACTGGTTTCCCGGCATGGTCAAGGAGTTCTACAACGGGGCGATTCAGAGCGTCGAACACAGCCTGGAGAAGGGCAAGCTGCGGGCCCCGATTCCGGGGGGGCGTTACTATGTGATGACGAGCGACGTGGCGCTGGCCGCCGGGCACAAGATCGCGTTGGAACGCGGCCAGATCCATCTTGATCCCGCGACGAACACCGCCTGGGTGCATCGCGACGATTGGCTGCATCTGCCGGATTCCGCGCCCGATCAGCCGATGGGCATTCGCGATATTCTGGGTGGGGCCGATCAGGATGATGCACTGTGGGTGCATGGCTTTACCGATCATGATGGTGAGCGCAAAGTGCTGGCCTGGCGCAGCCCCAACAATACGGGCGAGTATGTCATCCTCAAACCTGGGGCAACGTCCAATCCAATGCTGTGGCATACGCCAGCAGGTGAGACCATCAGCTATCCGAGTGCTGACAGCCGCCAGTTGATTCCGCGCATTGACCAGCTCAAAAGCCAGCATAACACCACCTATGAGAATCTGGCCCAAGAGCCGCAGCCGGGCGAACTGGGTCAGGGGCAGCCCTATACTCCGGCGGTCATGGATCTGGTGAATCAGCGGACATTGGAAAACGCGGGCATTCTGGGCGGCTACTGCAACTACACGCTGGCCTACAAAGGCGTGACAGGCGATGTGCCCACCCATCTGCCCGATACGCTGGAAGCGGTGATTGATAACGATGTTAAGAACGGTGGCAGCAATGCCCTGGTCGGGGTGCGCATTCAGGAATTGACGCGTGATTTCTTAGCCAGTGGAACACCCATCCCTGAATTCCTGGCCCCACGCTTTGGCATTTACCGTGATGCAACCGGACAACTGCCGCGCACGCAGCGCTTCGGCGATCAACAGGTGACCATCCGAACCACGGATGGCAGCCATTGGGTCGATCAACTGGCTGAAGGGGTCAAAGCGCATGTTGAACGCTTGACCAATCGCCGTAATGAACTCATGCAAGATGCTCGTGTGCCGAATGCGGTTTACGACATTATCTCCGGCGATGCGCAGGCGCTAGCGGCGGGTGCGAAATTCAACCAGACCTATTACAGGGCGAGCCAGGCGGCCCGCGAGAAATACCAGCAGTTGGTGACGGCCAATCCGCAAACGCAGCGTCAGCTCTACGAAAAGCAGCTCAAAAAGCGTCAGGATCTGATCTTTGCCTACGTGCGCGACCAGTGCGAAGGCTTTCTTCAGCAGCATGCTGAGGAGCGTCATACAGCCATTTTGCGTGGCGCGATGGTGAGCCGGGAGAGTGGTGTTAAGAAGACATCTGGCTCCAAAGGTCGCCGCTCCTCCCTCTACGACGAACTGGGTATCTCATCGGATGCGGCTCTGTGGCAGCGCGGTTACATCGCCGAAACAAGCCTGCGATCCCTGCAAGAAGTCGGCTTATTGGGTGAGATCGTGACGGAGACAAACGAGCATGGCCGCCGTCTGGTCAGGTATCCGACCCCGGCCCAGGCGACTCGCCAGGCCCAGTATGAACAGGTGCGGATTAACAAAGTCTGGTACAACCGGGCGCAGAGTGCGGCCCAATCGCGCGGCGAAAGGCTGCCCTCGGTCAGTCAGATCGACGCTTCGACCCAGAGACAGCATAAGCAAAATGTACGGGTTCAAGCCTCCCGCTCCCACGACAACGGTGGCTTTCTGGGGCTGCGCTTGTTTGTCAACGACCGTTTTATGGGCGAGAACAGCACCCAGAAAAAAATTAGTCTTTGAAGATGAGCAGGGCCATATCTTTGGTCTGATTGACAAAGCGATGCAGGGTCAAAGTGATCTGGGAGACGGGGCTGGTGCTGTAGAGATGCATCCCGCCGCCGTTATTGCCCGCCGTGTTCTGTGACACGGTGGTATTGGTCAGAGTGAAGACGCCCAGACCATACAACGCCCCACCGTCCTGGGTGGCCGTGTTGCTGCTGAAGGTGCTATTATCCGCCTGCACCGTGCCAAGATAATTGAAGAGCGCCCCGCCTGCTTTGGCCGTGTTGCCTGTCAGCGTGCTGTTCTTCAGGACGAGCGCCCGGCTGTCGATGCGGACGGCCCCACCGTAGCTGGTGCCGCTGGCGACGCCACCCGTGAGGGTGAGGCTATCCAGCGTGAGTTTGGCATCGGCCCCCGCCACACGGAAGAAGCGCCCCTGCACCGCTGTCGTCGAACGGGTGAGGGTTGAGCCGCTACCGACGATGGTGATATCACGCTGTATCAGGGGCAGGAAACTGTCGCCGAAGCTGTTATTGGGCGCGGCCAGCGTGGTAACTGTGATGGTGGTATTGGGCTGCAAGCAGAGTGTGGACGGCGTGCTGAGGGCATTGGCATTGGTGATGGCCGTCTTGAGCGCGGCCTCCGTCGCAATGCCGCTGACGGTGCAGGTGTAGGATGGGGTGGAGGTTGCAGTAGGCGATGGCGTGACTGTAGGGGGAATAGATGTGGGGGTAAATGTGGCCGTCGCTGTATAGGTGAAGGTTGCGGTGGGCGTCAACTCTGGAATACTTGTTGCTGTCGAGATAGTACATATCAAATTACCATTAGTGCATCCCGGAAATACGTTGGTGAAAGGACTATCAATATAGCCTTCTATCAGGGTTTCACGGGACTTTATCCCTACCTCAAATACTGTGTCGGCATACACTGAAAATACGAGGTTATTGTTTATATATGTTAGGAAGATAACGCCATCTTGATCAAGAATATGCGTTGGATTTCCATATTGTGCAAGAACAGCAGTAACAGACACGTTATTCAGAGTAAGATCAATACTACCAACTACTCCATCAGTGATCCAAACAGTCACGCTACCTGGGCCTGGATAGATAAAAGTATGGGCATAACCTCCCACTACATCATAACCTGCAATGATAGGGGTTCCGCTTAAAGTTTGCTTGGCAAACTGAATATTCTGCACCGCAAAGATCTGTAGTACATCTGTCTCAGACATTCCTATTTCAATACCCAACCAGCACGAGGAGATACAATTTGAATCTGAAACCAGACTTGAAAGCGTTTCTTGCGCCTGTACCCGATCAGGATTATTTATCATAATCGTTAAGATTATAATAATCCAAAATATTACGATTGATTTCATGCTCATTTTCTCTCTCATGATTTAACCGTCGTTCTTATCTTTATTGCCATCAAGATTTGTTGAACTGGATTTCGTTTTATCGATTTTCCAAAATAAGCAGTTTATACTTCCTTGTTGAGCACTGGGCCACAGTACTAATTCATTGACTAGTATCGATCTGCCATAGTCTGGAATATGATATCCCGGCGACCAAGCGCCTAGATCATAGAAGGTATAGAACCATTGAAAGTCATTTGTTTTACGTGAGTACGAACCAATTCTTGTAGGATCTGCGCGTACTGGATGCCATGGAAGCGTTTTAGTATATAATTCTGGAGCGTAAAACACGGCAACGTGAAGATGCTTTATTGGGGCTGTATTGTTCTGCAACAGGCTGTTTGTGACGTTGAGCGTGCCATGATAATTATAAATGGCTCCGCCGCGACTATCGTCAGCACTGAGGGCTTGGTTATTCTCCAGCACAACATGATCCAAGGTCACAGTGCCAAAGACGTTGACAATCGCGGCTCCCGCATTCACATCCAATGCGCCGCCACGAAGCGTCAGATTCTCGAGAGTCAGCTCAGCATTGCTATCGACCCCAAAGAGACGAAACAGAAGAGTAGCCGCATCTGTATTACGCTCAATGGTCGCGCCATTGCCTTTGATAATGATTTGGCCTGTGATAGAGGGAAGGCCTGTATTGCCATAGAAATCGCCCTGATAATTGTTGAGTGTGTAGGTCGCACCTGGAACAAGGCAAATTGTATAGGGTGCCGAGGCGCTATTGCCTGCATGAATCGCTCCAATCAGATCTTGGGAGGTTTGCGGCGCTGCATCACAGCCTTCTGGAAGGGAAATTGGTTCAATCTCAAGGATATAAAGGTCAGAGATATTATCTATGTGACGTCCTGCAATATAGCGACCATTTGGTGAGAACGCAGCAACATCAAGCCAACTTGTATTGATGTCAGCATTCCTAAGACGCGTTACGCCTGTGCTACGATCATACTCATAAACCCCAGCACGTCTCATATAATTGACTTTTGTACTATCAGATCTGTTAAAGGCTGGAGATTCTCCTCCTCCACTGTTAACCACAGTTGCAGAAAAATCACTCATGTCTAAGATGAAAAGCCCATCTGTTTGTTGTTGCGTCGCTGAAGCAGGAATTGTACCATCGACAAGTAAAAATTCTCCCGTGGGATCAATATCGTATAACTCTGAGATTTGACCCCCTGTTGCACTGTTAAATATGTTGTCAGGATTCTGAAAGTCGATCACTTCAACGCTGGACAGAGTTTCAGAGGATAATGAAATATAATAATTTAAGATTCCCCCATCGGCATCAGATAGAGTCACTACAATCGCTCGACTATCATCACTCCATTTGACTCGAAATAGCTCTGGAGAATCAGGATATTTAGGACGAATTTCTTCTAGAATCTGAGTTTGTTCAGTATCAAAGTCAAAGAGAGCAAAATGATAAGACTGTTGCTGTCCGATCTCTACAGGGTAAGCGGCAAACCTTCCATTGGGAGACAGAAAAAATAACCCAGGACGTTGATTAAAGCTATTGATTGCCAGTGGCGCGATGAGATTATGAGCTAGTATCCCCTGGGCTTCAAGAGAAGGAGATATTGTCGTGGGAATTAAACTGTTGCTTGATAGTGTGTAAAGATACCAATCAGTGATTGACTCAAGTGGGGAAATAGCCGTTTCTACCTCAATTTTCACGGCTTGGTTATCAAGCATCCACTGAATATTGCGAATTGGCCCAGGGTGATACGTAGGAGCGTAGTTTGATTGTTGTGCCTCAGCAACAACAATCAAACTAAATACAGTACAGAAAGCCAGCAACCGCAAGAGAGAGATCCTCATGAGAATGTTTTACCTTTATTGAGGTGTAGATGTGGGAAGGATAGGTAAGACAGGTGTTGTTTGGGCAAGAGGACCGGTATGTGTCAAGAGCAAAACACAAAAGAGGTGAAGCAATTTAAAGCAGATTTGCGGGCGGGTTAATGTAAACCGCCGTTGGGACGGTGGCGACCTGAGGAAGCCCCTTAGGAAAGCGTTCGGGATGGGTGGCATAAGCCTGATCCATGACGATTTGTCGTGCTTTTATCAGGTTTTCGGCTTCGCCATGGTGAACACTGGCCGGTGTCAGCAGACTGAGACCGGAATGGTAATGCTCCTCGTTATACCATTGAAAGAAGCCTCGCGCCCACACTTGTGCGTCCTCTAAGGAAGCAAAGGCTTTGGGGTAAGTCGCATGATATTTCATGGTGCGAAACTGCGCCTCGGAAAAAGGGTTGTCATTGGAGGTGTGGGGACGGCTATGACTGCGGGCCACGCCCAACCGTTCCAACAAGGCGACCAGGGGTTGCCCTTTCATGGGGCTCCCATTATCGGCATGCAAAATGAGTTGGTCGCGCTGAATGCCTTGCTTCAAGCAGGTTTGATCGACCAAATGGCGGGCTAACTCGGCACTTTCGCACTCGGCAATCATCCAACCCACCACATAACGGCTAAAAATATCCAAAACGGTGTATAAAGCATAGCCCGTCCAGGTCGCCGTACCACGCAGTTTGCTAATATCCCACGACCAAACCTGCTGAGGCCCAGTCGCCAGCAGTTCCGGTTTGACATAAACGGGGTGTCGCCGTTGCAAACGCCGTTCTTTGACCTCGCCGTAGTGGTGTAAAATGCGATACATGCTGCGCCAATGCACCAGATACTGGCCCTCGTCTAGCAGTTGGGCATAGACCTGGCGTGGGGCGTGGTCTCGAAAACGCTCACTATTGAGAACCTGACGGACTTCCAAACGCTCAGTTTCGCTCAAGGCCCGCGGATTTTCACGTTTTTCCCCAACCGGACGCGCCCGCGGATAGAACTGGCTGCGGGGCACGCCCAAGCTGGCACAAGCTTGTTTCAGTCCGATTTCGCTCGCCAGGGCGCTCACAAGCTCTCGTCCTTCAGGCTGTCCAACAGCCTTGACAACTTTTTTTGGGCCTCGATGATTAACTCCGCTCGGGCTAATTTGCGCTGGAGACGTTCGTTCTCGGCTCGCAAGCGTTTCATATCCGCTTGATGGGGGTTGGCTTTCGCACCCCGCGGCTTGTTGACAAGCCGGCCTTGCTCACGCTCTTTTCGCCATTGG
The DNA here is from genome assembly GCA_034436915.1 of Anaerolineae bacterium. Classification (GTDB taxonomy): domain Bacteria; phylum Chloroflexota; class Anaerolineae; order Aggregatilineales; family Phototrophicaceae; genus JALHOR01. The sequence goes on along the minus strand of DAOTUR010000541.1, from coordinate 2,346 downwards.
ATGATCTGCCCGTAGTACAAGCCTTCCCGACGGAGCAATGCGCCCAGTTCGCCATGCTGACACGCATCGGCTTCGGCGAGAATACGATGTTTGTATTCGGCGTTAAAGCGGCGGCGTTCTGGTTTTGCGAGAGTTTCTGGGTTGGCATAGACTGGTTTTAACATCTTCATGTGTCCTTTTCGGCCCCAATTCTACACTATTTTGAGATACTCTTTTTGTTGCTCTTATTGTGGCACATGGGGGGGTGGCAATAAAGTAGACAGAGCATCGAAGAGTTGCTTTAAGTAGTAAAAATCAAAATAAGTTATAACTTAAAAGTCGGCATTGTTTGCTGACTTTTAAGTGTTTACCTCTAGTTGATGTATAATGAATAATGTAAGTAATCTTTGGAGATCTTATGAATAAAAACCTTTCCTCACCTAGCAAGAAAAATTTCAATATAGGATATTTCTTAAAACCAATTCTTGTCTCCCTAGGAATCGTGTTTATAGCATTTTTTATATTTGTCATTTTTTTGAATATATACGATGCAGTTTCACCTTTCTTTGAAAAAGATCAGGTGATTGAAACTTGTCGAGTATTGGCATTTCCATCAGACAGTACGTTTTGTAAAAAGCCCGCGACACAAAATGCGACTCTTCTGTTAGAAGCTCTCAATCAACATTATCCGACTAACTTAACCACACTAACACAATTGAAAGATACTTTCCTGATTCAGATATATTGTAATAATGAAATGTATTGTAAAAATGAATTACCTATAGATCAGGTCTATTTAATAATTGATTATAACAAAAAAGATCTCGTTACAGGTTACTATATATCGGACCAAAGAGGCAGTAATTGATAGGAGTTTCTTATTTTTGTAATGCTTGTATACTTTAGCTATCCCCCATGACTATAGCGGAACAACTACATCCCAAAATCAATCCCCCAGAAAACAATGAGTTACATATCTCACCTTACGCGGAAAAAGGGATAACCCTTTTTGAAAGTGGGTGGAATTGCCCATATTAGAAGAGCCGTAAAGCAACGGAATTTGCGGCTGTTGCATCAGGAACTTTCAGACGTCGCTGGCCGTAAAGCCTTCGAGCACCGCCCGACTGATCAGATGTTCATTGGTCGTGACCCCAAAACGGCCGCGTAGTTTCTCACGCACCCAATACACGCGGCGCAGCGACAGCTTCATCTGAGCTGCAATGTCATGCATATGACACCCCTGAACGAGCAGGCGTAGCACACGACGCATTTCGGCATCAAGCTGCCAATCGCGTCGTGCCGATTGCATGATCACAAGATATTCTGCATTGACGACACTTGGGTCACAGTCTGTTGCGGTGTGGCCTGTCCACTGACATGGTCGGCGAGCCAGTTGGTCATGAGCGAAATGTAGCCATCAACCGTATGGTCACTGAATTCCAGCGATCCGCCTGTGCCTGAGTCTAAAAGGCCGTGATTACCGGATGGAAACAAAACAATTTGATAATCGGCATGCTGGTTGGTGCTGAAGGCCGCCTGAATCTTGGCAATGGCCGTCTGAGGCTCGACGAGTTTGTCACGTCCACCATAAATAAGCAGCGTTGGCTGTGGGACGTTGTGCCAGATCGCGGCCAGATCGAGACTGAGACCGAGATGATCGCGAAAGCCCAGATCAGGCAGGCGGCCTTGATCTGTCTCAGTGAGAAAGTCAAACGCCAAATGCCAGAAATGCCAGCCCATTTTGGTTAAAGCATAGTCGTTTTCGTGGTAAAGCTGCTCAAGCCGATACATTTCCTGATGACGCAGGGGATAGCCTGCGCCGGACACTCCTATAACATACGCAAAGGCCGATGATTTCGCGGCGGCCAGCGACGCCACCGCCACCCCCTGACTGACTCCCCAGATGGCAATCTGATCACTCTGTATATCGGGGCGCGTTTGAAGATAGGTTGCTGCCGCAATCGCATCATCGGCCAACTGTTGTAAGCTGGCTGTTTCTGTATCTCCCGTTGATGCCCCTGCGCCACGCTTATCATAGATGAGCACGGCTGCGCCAGAGAGCACAAACCAGCCGGATTCCTGTTGATACGCCCAATGGGTATTGGGGCTGGAGCCATGCGCAATCACCACACTGGCGACGGGTCGCTCACTCACGGGCCGAAAAAGAGTTCCCTGTAAGAGCGCTGTGCCGCTTTGAAACTGTACCTCTTCGACTGTAAAGCGGGTTTGTTTGGTAAATGTTGCCCCTTCCCTGACTTGCAGGACATCATCGACGAACTGTATCCGTTCATTTTTGTGAGATAAAAAATGTCCCTCGCCCAGTGAGAACAACGTGATGCGCATATTGCCTTCCAGATAGGCCAGACG
>DAOTUR010000540.1:0-2625 GCA_034436915.1 Anaerolineae bacterium | reverse complement strand
CCACATAGCGCAGCAAGCCCTCTGCCCCATTGCGCCGCCCCAGGCCACTGGCCCGCCGCCCGCCAGAGGGCAGGCTCGGCGTGCCGACAACCATCTGCGACACGTTGACAGTGACATCGCCAAACACCAGCCGTTTCGCTATCGTCTCACCTTTGGTCAGATCGCGTGTCCAGATACTGGCCGCGAAGCCATACTCGCTGTCATTGGCGAGGCGGATGGCCTCTTCTGTGCCATGCACCTTCATGATGGGCAGCATCGGCCCAAAGGTTTCTTCCTTCATCACCTTCATCGAATGATCGACATTGATGAGCACCGTTGGCTCAAAGAACAGCGGCCCCAGATCGGGACGGCGTTTGCCACCGTGCATCAGGGTCGCGCCTTTGCTCAGGGCATCGCGGATCTGGTCTTCCATGCGCTCGATTTCGCGTTCATTGGTGAGGCTGCCCATGTAGACATTGGGGCCATCATCGGGGCCAAATTTGTACAGGCTCAAAAAGTGCTCAATACGATTCAGCATCGGCTCATACAGACTCTCATCGATATAGGCCCGCTCAATGCCCATGCAGAACTGCCCGGCATTCTCAAATGCGCCGCGAATCAGGCCGGACGCCGCCATATCGAGATCGGCATCACTCAGCACCAGCGACGGATGCTTGCCGCCCAATTCCATGCTGCACGGGATCAGCCGTTCGCCTGCGCGGGCCGCAATTTTGCGCCCAACGGCGGTGCTGCCCGTGAAGGCGATGTAATCAACGGTGTCAACCACCGCGCTGCCTGTGCTGCCATCGCCATGCACAATCTGGAGCACATCACGCGGCACACCCGCTTTGTAGAGCAGCTCCACGCCGATCTCTGCGCTGTAGGGAGCAATCTCGCTCGGCTTGAGGATCACGGCATTACCCGCGATGAGCGCCGGAATCAGATCGACAAACGGCAGATGAAACGGGAAATTCCAGGGTGAAATCACGCCCACCACGCCATGCGGATGATAATGCACATGCGCTTGATGCACCCAGGGGATCAGCGCGGGCCGTGATTGCGATCTGAGCAGGCGGGCGGCATTGCGAACGAAGAAGACGGTGGTAGCATCCATCACAATCATCTCTGAGAAGGCTGTGCCATCGGTTTTACCCGTCTCGCGGCGGATGGTACGAATGACCTCGTTCTGATTCTCCCACACCAGATCAGCCCAACGGCGCATGATATCGGCGCGGGCCTGCACGCTGAGAGCGGCCCAGGATTTTTGGGCAAAGCGAGCACGCTCCACCGCATCTTCAACATCCTGGCGCGTGTGGACAGCAATCGTCCCGATGACCTCGCCTGTAATCGGGTTTTTGACGGCGATCTGATCGCGTTCGGTCTCGCTGTACCCGACGCCATTCTGACGGGAGACGGTCATGCTTGCACCTCTGCATTATCGAATGTTGATTTGATTGTCTATTTAACCACGAAGGCGGCGAGAAGACAAACGATGAGATGGGACAATCGGCACAATTCGCATCAAAATAACAGCAATCTCCCCCTCACCCCAATCCCTCTCCCACAAGGGGCGAGGGGCTTCTCACCCCGGCCGCTTTCTCTCATGAAAACCCCGCCCATCTCCCCAATCATGGGGGCTTCTTAATACGCTATCAATCTTGTCATGTTATGATCGGGTATGGAATAACAGAGAGTATGCCGTTCCCATCAGGGCGAACGGATGTGAGGGTGATCACCCATGCAGCTTCTAACGAATGTTTTGCTCAGTCCCTATATCATCTTTGGGGTGCTGGCCCTGATTTTCCTCGTGATATCCTATTGGTCGCTGGTCGGTCTGCGCGAGTTTCCGGGGTATATCCTGGGCTGTCTGGTCGGTCTGCTGCTCGTCTTCGTCGTCAGTGCTATCGGCGTACAGCCTTCAACCGACCAATCCAATGATTTGGCGACGCTCACCATCTTTCAGGCGGTGTGTCCGGCGATTGTGGGCATGGGCGTCGGTATCGCCTTTCTGCTGCTGCCGCGCCTGCTCGATGTGACGGTTCATGCCAAGTATGGGCCAGCCATCCCACGCGGCATCAAAGTCGCGGCGATTACGGCGCTGTGGGTGTCGCTGCTGTTTTTGTTCCTCTACGTCGGCATTGAGATGAAGCGCATGATCGGGATTTTCTCGTTGGCCTTCATGATTGCGCGGCTGTTTGCGGTGGTTATGGCTGGCGGATCGAACCCGCGTGATATTCTCATGGCCCCGCCGGGCGCGGTATCGGCCCAGGCGGTTGATATGGGGGCCTCGCAGGTTTACGATCCGCTGACGGGCGACCCGATGATGCCTGTGCAGCCGCCCGGCGTCGGCGGCAGCGGTTTCAGTCGTTTGGATGCGATTCGCGCACGGATGCAGCAGCGCAACCCGCCACGTCAGTAAATGGCATAGGATATGAGATAGAAAAACGGGCGATCTGAGATTGGGTCGCCCGTTTTTGATTCTGATGGACAATTGGTGCATCACCTGGTAGGGACATGGCCTGCCATGTCCCATATGCACCAACTTAAGACAATCGGACATTGCTCGCCGCGTTGTCGGAGGCTAAAGCCGTCCGCCTACACTGACAAAGCCCCATGAATGGGGCTACAAACCCGCCCGCGCCATGA
>DAOTUR010000539.1:0-5521 GCA_034436915.1 Anaerolineae bacterium | reverse complement strand
GTAAAGCCCTGTTTGATCTTTTGTAGGGCACGATGCATCGTGCCCCTACGGAAAACGCTCTCCAAGATATGCGTTTAACAGGATTAATCTATTACGGTCCGCATTATCAAACGGCTTCTGAGAGTTCTTCGTAACGAAGAGTACGAATAAAATTGTCCTCTGTATCGATCCAGATACTCGTTTCCGGCATCTTATGTTCACTATCAACCGGATAGCTCATCTGAAGCCAGACTTTTGTTCCATCCGGATAGATCTTGCCCAGAGGGACTCTGAAGCGTCCCTGGTACAGCAAGGTCGGATAAATTTGAGTCAAATCACCGTTTACAGGCGGTTGGTCGCCAGCAAAAATCCTGAGTTCTAACTCACTGCCTTTCCCGTTCAACTTGTACTGCTGGGGTTTGCTGATATCGTTATGCCCTCTTCCCAGCAGTAATCCAAACCCATTTTCGCGCCACACATAATAGGCATCTGACGAGGGTTCATGAAGCACAAAATCAGGATGCTGCGATTTCAAATGACTGTAGACCGCCGCCCCCTGCGCCACGGCCTGATCCGGCTTGCCATAAATCAGCACACCCTTTTCACGCCCCCAAAAAGCTTTGATTGCTTGCTGCAAGGGAAGAAAGCGCATCATCCCACCAACCAGCAGCAAGTAATCTACATCGTTTCGGGTCAGGCCACTGCGTGTCAAAATCTGTTCGATTGGGTATAAAGCATTGCGGGGATCAGGACGATATATGAGATAGGGCTCAAGCCATTGCTGGTAGAGTGTGGCTGTAACAGGCCAATCGATGATATAGTAGTCAACATCGCGCACCGGAAATGCCGCAGAAGTGAATGAGACACTGGCTTCATCACCGTCGAATTCAATTTCGTCATTTAACAGCTTCTTCAGTCGTTCACTCTCTAGAAGTAAGCGCAAACGCAGATCATCAGCTCCAGAGGGTGTCAGAGAGAGAGTTTCCAGAGAAGGGTTTTGAGCCATCAACTGCTCAAGCAAGAAACGACCCACTTGAAGATCAAAATCCTCCCCTCCAAACTGATTATAACGATTCAGCTCGCGGATTTGAAATTCAACATTTCCTAAGTTTTTGGGCTGTGAGAGAGTGCGCCAACCTAACTGGACCAGCGTCAAATCAAGCGTTCCTCCGCCCATATCATACACAAGCACACGAGGGTTTTTGCCGATATCAACTTTACGGACAGATTCAGCACTTTTGAGATCCTCTGCCAGGAAAGACAACAACGCGGCAACGGGTTCGCTGATAAACAGGCGCTTAAGTGTAGCAGGCTCAATCGCTATGCCCTCCCTGGCAGCAGCAATTTTAAATGCCTCAAGCGTATCACGGCGCTGGTTGCTGCTGAAGCTGGCTGGAACAGTGACGGTGATTTGATCATTTGCTTTTACGAGATTATCGCGCTTGACTTGATGGAGAAGATATTGCAGATAGAGTGCCGAAATTTCCACAGGTGTTTTATTGATGGGAGATGGCAGTGTCATATTCCGTCCCATGTGCCTTTTGACTGCCCTGACCAATGCCGCTGTACCCATAGATGATTTAAATGATTTAAGGGCTAATGCCAGTGCATGATGACCAACAACAGGCACCTCATTCGGAGGGAAATAAGCAAGAGACGGAAGATAGGGGAAACCCTGGGATTGAGTGTTATTGCCGGTATCGACTTTCTGGTCAATAGGGACAATACGAACTTCCATAGTGCTTTGATCGATTTGCCCACCGACAGTCTGTGCTAAAAGCGTGGTCGTCGTGCCAAGATCAATTCCGATGTGTGACATGAGCGCTCTCCTTCAAAAATTTCATATGACTCATTTGTACAACCCGCTCCAGCCGCTCATACAGGGCTTGCAAATACGCTGTTTGGCTTTGCTCGACAGTAAGCTGATTGACGAGTAACTGCCGCTGCTGCTTCAGCTTCTCCAGACTATCCTCATCCAGGCAAGAGTTACGGTAAACATAGCCAATGACACAGGCGGCCTTGTAGTCGGCTTGATCTTTGTAGACCAGGATATTTGAAGAGATAGGATACGAGGCTTCTAATCCTATAAAGGCGATCTGATCGAATGCATCAAGTTTGAGATTGGTATTGAGCGGCACCGGAAGTGACTTAAACGTACCGTTACGGACTTCTAGCGCAATGGCACTCTCCGCAGACTCAACCACCAGATAACGTGCTTTCGCTTTAGTGACCTCGCGGGGATGTCTAAAAAAGGCATACCCTTGAAGATCCTGTGCAGGTGATATCGTCAGACACAAGGGACTCGCCCACGCCTCACCATAAGATTTGACCATTAAAGGCATAATGGGTTGTAAAACATTGCTCTGATGATTGTCCTCCACTAACACAATCACCTGTTTGTATGGTTCTGTTTTGATGGATTTCGGCAAAAAAGCGGCCCAAAAGCGCATACGCTGTGTGGCATCTTCAAAAGAGGCCGCTTTTGCAAAAAAATCATCGGCCAGGCTCATGTCTGTTTTCTCGCTCAGCTCCTGAAAGCGGCGAACAGAACAGACAGCCCAGGCTTTGCTGCCAGCAGGCAGATAGGCACACAATGGTGCTCTTTCTCGATCAGCTTTGGCGGTACTGCTCTCCTCAACAATGACCGCCTGCGCCTCAGTAAAAAGCGTGCCATCTGATTGCATAGAAAGACAAAAAGTTTCGATCCAACCGCCGCGCATATCAATCACAAGCCGTCGATCAAAGGTTTGATCATATCGCTCGACAGATAACGCTTGAGACAAATGCTGCTCAAAGCGACTAATGAGAACGTGAACCGTGTGAGTATCGATATTGTGAGTGGTAGACATAGGCGAAAACCATCAAATTTCTAAAATGAGCGGTTAAAACCTGAGTTATACATTATGAGAGGTGTCATCGATTCTCATTCAACCGTTTGCAATGACTAAACAATTTCGCTTTGCAGTTCCTCCCATCCTTGTATAAAAAATGTTTTAACCGTATCATTCTCAATGAACTCGGCCAGCTTTGTCCCCATACTGCTCTCTCGTTTCTTAAGCAGAAGCGTACGCACTTCGGCAGCATTGGTAGGACTATCAATATCCAGTGGATTGCCCGTAAAAATGGCACGCAAAACTGTATTGATGGCCTTGCGCTTAGCATGTTTGACAATGTTGTCACGGAGTTGATTCCATACAGCGCTCTTTTCAGCCTCGAACAACTCCTCTTCTGACGGGCCAAATATGCGTGTTTGAAGCGGCGGCCAGCGTTCATGAAATGTGCTTTGAAGTTGATCCTGCAACGCCATAATTTGTGTGTGGAGCTGTTGGCGTTTGGTGACCTCTGCTTGAATCTGATGCCTCAGCGCCAGAATCTCGGCCTGCATCTGTTGATAGTCTCCAAAGAGCGTACGTTCACTCATGACGATTTATTCCGCTGCCGACCTTTGTCCGAAGAGAGGTTGTCTTTTTGCTGTTGAGAAGTCGATGCTAATGGGTTTTTAGGAGCACGTGACTTGCGCTGTTTAACAGTCTTAGGTGAAGATTCTCCTGTATCAGCAGTGGATGGGACAGTCTCAGATGTAACGGAAATCTCATGGGCCGCTTGCAGCACGGGATCGGCCGGCTCAAGATTTGAGGTCTCATCCATCAGAATTGGTTTTTGCTCATCATCCTTTTCTTCCGGATCACTCGCAGGAGTGACGACCTCGATCACTTCGAGGAAACGCACACGGGCTTTCGCCACGATATATGTTTTTTCTTGCATCTCGCCCTGAGCGCTTTTATCCTGAAAGTTGATCTTCCAACCGAGCGCTCTTAGTATAAATCGAGTACGCTGTACAGTATCATTAAATGGATTTTCGCCTGACTCGTAATCGTAGAGGTTTGTTGTTTCATCAACGTGAAGCTCAATTTCCGTATTGACCGGATTTTTGGGAAAGGAATGCAGATGAATATTGAATTTACGAAAAAATATCCGTAGATCCTCCATGACACTTGATGGTTTTGGGCCAGTTTGGTCACCCTGTATCATAGCTGCCAAATGAGGCAAAATATGGGATTTTTTGAGTTCTTCGAACACTTCAGATCGGGAGATAGAGGTCAATCGTTCAGCTTCTAATAATGCACGCACTTTTTTGGCATCTTCTAATTCAGAACTATAGTTCTGCTCCCGGGTTTGAGCGCTATTCAACGCTGTTTGTACTTCCTCATATGCTTGTTCTGCCTGACTTAGCTTCTTTTGTAATAAAGCGATTGTTTCCTGCAAAATCATTTCCTGACCAACAGGCGCATCAAGTGGTAATGCAGCGATGTCTGCTTCATCTGCCAGCGCCGGTTCAGTTGTCACAGGTACTCCTGTATCGGGCATATCAATTTCTTCGACTGGCAAAGGTGTGGGGTCTGACATAGACGTTTCTTCAGGTAGATGGGGTGTATCGATGGGCAGCGAGTCGGATAAACTCATTATGAAACATCTCCAATCGTGTGAAGCTTATTCTTTAAAAGGCTGATGCGGCGACCACATTGTTCCAGGCATTGCATGAGCGAGGGTGGGGTATTAAAAGTTCCATGATACAGCATCACTTCGCGGCAGCGCACAGCCAGCGCAGTTGCATACAGTTCTCCCCAACTTGCATGGAGCGGGAAATCATAGGTGTCTTGCTGTGTTCGAGTTTGGGAAGGACGCAAGATAGCTATCTCAGCACTAGACAATCCAAGTCGTGTACGAATCTCATCGTCAGTCTGCCCCTCCCAGCCGCTGGCAATGACAATGGAATGATGAGGAAAATAATCATGAATCTCTGCTGTCATGAGAGGCAAGCGCCAAGCCGAGAAGGGAGCAGAGATGGCCTGTTGATACAAAGAAGCCACTTTTGCTGCTTTGCCGCTCATACGAATCGCCAAACCAGGAAACTTTCCTTGCATCTGCGCTTGACACAGTGCTTCATAGACAGCTTGCGCCTCACCGAGAGCTTGTGCCAGAATGAGCAGTCGAGATGCCCCCTTCTCGATAGACGTCTGACACACATCCCAGAGTGCGTGGATATGTGTCAGAGAAGCGGCTGTGGGATAGACATTATCAGCCGCATGAGAACCTTCCATTACAAGCGCATCGTAATCAGCACCCGACCAAACTCCACCGGGTAGACCCGCAGTCTCCCGCAAAGCAAAATCCCCCGTTATCAGAATACGCAAGCGATCCATCTGCACATCTATCATTGCTGCACCGAGCAAATGCCCTGCTGGATATAAGCGAATATTTACTCCGGAGCACCGCACCTCCTGTCCATCCATCCCAACCACAAGTCCTCGCGCTCCCAGATCTGCTCCATCGCCTCTCGTCCCGCTTCATGCAGCGCGTGAATCTGGCGATTATAGACTTTGTAGCCTTCCCGCGCCTGCTCGAAACCAGGCACAGTCGCTGCCAACACCACATGGGTATGGAGATAGCTGTTGCTCAACTGGGTTTCGTCTTTCAGCTGCCCATCAGGGCGCGTGTCGGAGGGTTCAGACTCGTGGACAACATAGGCATATTCAGCGGT
>DAOTUR010000538.1:0-4762 GCA_034436915.1 Anaerolineae bacterium | reverse complement strand
AGGCCCATCCATTCCATGTGTCGTTATCCGTATACCCTTGAAAGGTCTCTTCTGGAATACTCTCGATCACGAATGTTGCATTACGCAGGTTATTCATTGCTTCCTCCATTTGTCAGCCTTCCTATCAGTACTTATTCTAATCGGATAGTTCAACCCTGTCACTCAAACAAAAGTGACTAAAGTTTACAAACATGTCTCGAACCAGACATCCCTAGAATTCGCGATTGTGATGTAAATCTCAAAATCAACAGGGTCATACTCTATTATTGTTTTACGCAGTCTCTAGATACGGCATCAGCTCATCAGGACAAATGGGCACACTGCGCACGCTCAAGCTGTCCCCATCAATGAAGCTCACAAACGTGTGAATCGGCTGCCGATAGAGAAGACGCCAGAGATATTGGGCCGCCACAGCCGCCATCAGGTCATTCACGAAGAGCGCCTGCTCCCCCAGTGCGACCTGCTCGGCACATGAAACAGATGGTGTTGGTATTTCCACAACTTCAGGCTCAAGCAATGTGGGAAACAGCAATCCAGCGTGCGGGAGATAGCGATATGTGTCGCTTTTCTCTTTCATGTGGCGGAGCATGGCCTGACGATCTCCCAGATTCCCCAGGATGACCTGACCCGCATTCTTGAAATTGCCGCAGTCGAGCCAGAGCGCACCCTGGATTTTGGCGAGTTCACACCGCGCCGCTTCGTTATCCACCGCCCCAATGACGAGCGAGGTGCTGTAGCGTTCAAAGTGGTTTTGAGCATTCACAGGCTGATCGAGAGCAGCGATGTCCAATCCCAATGCTGCATTGAAGCGAGCCGCCAAAACCTGGGCTTTATTGTGTCCAATATCGCCATAGCTGAACAGCTGTCGCCCAATATTTTTCTCCTCCACGGTATCGGGATCGATAAAGCGCACCTGCGGGGTGTGGAGACCTGAGCGTTTCATTTCATAGACGAGCCGCGCCACACTCCGAGCGACCTGAGCCCCCGTTCCGCCCAAGCCAACGACAACAATGTCACGCAGATGCATATTCGGATCGAAGGTGATCATGATTTGTCTCCCAGGACATGGGCCAATGTTTTGTTGAGGGGGATGAGATCGGCGGTGGGATAGACACGCGCTTTGCGAGCTTCCAATGCAATCAGCGCCTGCCGGATGTCTCGAGAGTGAGCCTTGGATTTGCCACTCACGGCATGATCGCCAAAGGGTGATCCCAGCAGCATGGCCCAATCGCTCTCCAGCGACGATCCCTGTAAGACTGTCTCAGCGACGCGTCGGACACTGCCCCAGCAGATACTGCCGCTGGTAAAGACGTTGGGCAGCGGCGTGTGGAAAAGTGCGGCATTCAGAGTCTTCGGACGGGATTTTGTGGCATAGACCATGTATTGAGGCTGTTGGCCTTCGCTAGACTGACGAATCAGGATCATTGCCGGTAGCGGCACGCGGAGAGCCGTCTCAGATCCTTCCAGATACAGTCCCGTCTTCTGAGCCGCACGATAACCAACGAAAGTCTTTTTCACACCTTCCTGACGAACAAGCAGGATGTCATCGGTCATCAAGCCTGTGTCAAAGGTGATTTTCGCGGCGAGAGCGGTGGCAACATGCTGCGGATCAACGGGATATTCCTGGATCGTGTCGCCGCTGCGTTTGCGCAGCAGAATGCCATACGAATAGAACTCAAGCAATAAGCTCGGTTTCTCCTGGAGGGCTGACGTCAAGCGACGGCCAGACCAGTCGAACACGGGGGTAGTCATGGTGAGATGTCCTTTTGGGTGATTTGGTGAGTATGCGGTAGATGCGTTGAATGTTTTTTTGGAGCGCCTTGCGAAGAGGTACATCTGAATTCAAGAGTGCTAAACCAGCCAGGGCATCGCTCAGCATCTCATCGGCCTCTTGAATGATCGCCAGCGCAAACTCAAGGTCATCTTTATCCCAGGACAGCTGCTGACAATCACTCATCGCATCATCGTTGTAGTCGACGCTAGAGTTTTCCGTACACGAAAACAACCAACCCATCAATCGACCCAGTTGGCGATACCGTGTATCAATATCGTCCTCAAGGCTTTCAGCGATGAGCTGTCCAGCGGTGTAAGCACAGTGAGGCACATCGACACTGTATTCATCCGCATCAATATCGATGCCAAAAAGCTCAATGATCGGTCTGACATCGGGATGATGAGTATAAAAGTCTGGATCTTCAAGCGATGCGCCATACGCAGGCATCGGAATGCCATAGCCGAGATATTCCAGATGCTCCAACGGGAGACCCCGCTTGGTGACCTCGCTAGAAATCAGATGATCGATCTCACTGTCAGACGTTCCCTGCCGAAGTGCTTCAACCGCGAGGACATAGACATCGGGAAAGGCTGTCCGTAAGACACGCAGAGCCGTCATGAGATGGTCATCCTCTGCCATCTCTTCCTCCTGGGCCTCGAGCCAGCAGGGATCAAGCCAGCAGACCGCATTGGCAAGACAGAAAAGCGGATCATGATGGAGTGCTTCAGCGAGGATGTTGTAAGTCGCCATGATCTCGTTCATAAGCCAAATTCCGCAATGATGACGGTTTTGAGCGGAACAGCTGAGAGGTTTTCGAGACGCTGGGCAGCGATCTGACAGCGCTGTGTATAGGCGATGATCTCAAGTGTGGCGTCGCGCAGCTGCTCACGGGATACAGAGCCTGGAAAAAAGGCGGGAGAACTCTGCCGCAGCAGAGCCATTCCGAGCAGTTCACAGGGGGCGAGAGCCGAGAGACTGTCACACAGTATCGTGTGTGTCATTGTGACTTTTTGCATAAAATGTCCTCATTTTGAAGCATATCCTGTCCTAAAACACCAGATTCTGAAGCATACGATGTCCCAAAGTTGCAAGCTGGTATCAGTAAATCAAGCTGTCTCAGAACAGCTTCAGCAAGGAGATCTACTCTGAGACAGAAATTTAGGGCATCAAATGGGTGAAACCATATCGCTTCCAAACGGACGTTTTATGGTTTAAGTTACACAGTGTAACTTTGAGCATATAACTTCCTCATTTTGAAGCATATCCTTTCCGAAAAGCGGTGTTTTCAAGGCGGTTCGCGTTCGCCGAGTCATGGTTTTGAGCCATATCCCTTCCTAAAACCTGGGATTTTGAAGCATAAGACTTCCCAAAGTTGCAAGCTGATATCGGCAAATAGAGCAGTCCCAGAACAGCTTCAGCAAGGAAATCTGCTCTGAGACAGCAAGTTAATGCCTTAAATGGCGGAAACCATATCTTTGCCACCTCGTTTTGAGAGCATAAAGCTTCCAAACGGAAGTTATATGCTTTAAGTTACACACAGGCTCTGATTGCTCGTCGCGCCTATCCCTTGCGGCCAGGTTGGGGTAGAAACTCGACCACGCGATGGCCATTGTCTTCGCGTTCGCGGATCGTGGCATGGGCGATCTCAGGATAGGTGCGCTTAAGAACATCACGAACCTGCTCGTTCGAGAGCGAGGCCATCGAGACGTCCTCAGCGATGCGGGTTGCGCCGATTTTGAAGACCCGGGGTTGAGTATTGTTTTGGTCAGACATGATCTTAGATTTCCCTTCTCATTGGCATGGTCTTGACAAAAACCAAGCATCTCTCTAATATGGCGTATAACGACATGTCGCATAACGACATATAGGAGGCACTTTGGTGACTGACATTCGGTCGGAACTTCCTTTAACTGAGACCATCTTTTTTGTTTTACTGAGTCTTGCCCCTGCTCCACAACATGGCTATGCCATCATGAAGGACGTTGAAATGCTGAGTGGTGGACGTGTCATCTTCAGCACAGGGACGCTCTATGGGGCGTTGAAGCGCTTGTTGGAGCAGGGCTGGATCGAACGATTTGACAACCCAGATGCGGTGGAGTCAGAGCGTCCTCGTAAAGAGTATCGGTTGACGGAGTTGGGACATCGTATTCTGCTGGCAGAAACAGCACGCTTTGAAGCACTCGCCTGGGCCTCGCGCCTCCGCTTGAGAGGAAATGAAGGATGAAAAAGGGTATTTCATGGCTCGAGAAAATTTACCAATGGATGGTGCATTTATATCCAGCTCCTTTCCGTGACCTGTTTGGTGAGGAAATGCAAATGGTGTTTTCGCTCCAGATCCAAGAGGCTGAAAATTGGCGGAACGTGATGGGCATTGTTCTGTTAGAAGTGGTGCATTTACCACTCAGCCTCATTCGTGAACACGCTGCTGTACAGCGTCGATCACTTTTATTGACCCATTCAGGAGGTTTACCGATGATGTCACAACCCACGTCACTTTATCGCTGGTCATTGATCGGGTCAGTAGGGCTGACGAGTGTGTTACTGATATTGGTTATTTTGCCATTTATTCACCATGGCCTTGACCAACTCACAGCGTCAGCGATTGGAAGCGGTGGGTATGATCCCAAGGGGTTTGCACCTTTCGTTGGTGATGCTGGTGAACCTGTTTATGTCTTTACCGTTCTGACGATGCTGTTTATGCCGTTTTGGAGTGGACTTGCCGGTGTGGTTTTAAGTGTGTCGCTCTTGATGCATTGGCGACAACTCAGAACCCCCCAACGTCTTTTTGGGGTAATCTCCTTATTAGCCACCTGTTCTTTAGTGATATTCTTCATTTCACCTCCGGGACGTATTGTCTTTGGTTGGCTTTTGGATTAGAGGTGAAATAATTGAACACGGGGGCACACATTGGATATCAGATAGTGGTAGGGGGATAAGGAAGCGCCTCAACGGCATCCCCAGCCTGCACGAAGTCCTCCACCGTAAACA
>DAOTUR010000537.1:0-10359 GCA_034436915.1 Anaerolineae bacterium | reverse complement strand
CCCTACGGATCAAAATGACGATATTGTAGGGACACGGCCTGCCGTGTCCGCAAATGCGGACACGGCGGGCCTCGTCCCTACGGATCAAAATGACGATATTGTAAGGACACGGCCTGCCGTGTCCGCAAATGCGGACGAGGCGGGCCTTGTCCCTACAGATGATTGATCGATCTGACGCTTATGATTCCATCTCCCAGGGGCGCGGCAGCAAGAAGCGCAGCGCATCTGGCAGGCGGCGTGCCCAGGCCGATTCGGTGTGGCCGGCCCCCGGCTCCTCGACATACTGAAACGACTCGCCATCCCGATAGCCCTGACCACGCAGGGCGTCGGCGAGACGCTGCACGCCGTAGACATAGTAATTGGCTGTGCCGCGCATCCGCTGCTTGCTCATGCCACCTTCGTCAGTTCCAATATCGAGATACAGGCGGCCAGGCATATAGCGCGAGTGCTCAACCGTGTCGAAGATGGCGCTGCTGCCAAACCAGTACGCTGGACTGAACGCCCCGGCAAAGCCAAAGGTGTGGCCGTGACACAAATAGGCATACAGGCTGATCAGCCCGCCCATTGATGAACCCGCAATGCCGGTAAACTCGCGCTCGGGCCGCGTGCGAAAGGTGCTGTCGATGAGGGGTTTGACAGTATCGGTGATATAGCGCAGGTAATCATCGCCCTGGCCCTGCATCACCCGCATGTTGATGGCCGAGTAGGGGCTGTACTCATGAATGCGACGTTCATTATTGGGCAGGCCCACGATGATCGCTTCATAGCCCTCATCCTCAAGGCGGCACATGGTTTCATCCACCTGCCACTCACCGGAGAAGCTGGTATAGGCATCGAACAGATTTTGCCCATCATGCATATACAGCACGGGATAATGGCGCGTGCGCCCCGTTGTGTCGTAGGAGTTGGGCAACCACACCAGCAGATGGCGGCTGTTGTTCAATTGGGGGCTGTAAACGGGGTCACTCATAATGAGATGCCCGGCGACGGTATGTTTGGGCCGAATATGTCGATATTCATGCCAGGAGGTATGAGTCATAGTCAGCAAAGACAGCGCTTTCTGATCCTCTAGAGAACGTTGATCCCCTCCAGACGCCACACATAAGGAGGGGCATGACGATAAATGTGCAGCGTATCTCTCAAAAACGATCAGGCTTTTGGATAGTTTTTACCGCGTCCCTCACCCCAACCCCTCTCCCACTGCGCGGTAGAGGGGCTTTCAACCCCCTCAGCACCTCGTCTCTTGTGGAAGAGGATAGCCAGGTGATGAGGGGTGCATCAGAAGGACTATCCAAAACTGAGGTTAAAAACGATCAGGCTTTTGGGTAGTGCAGCGCTTCAATCGCGGTGGCAAGGTCGATATCCTTGTGCGAGACGCGGTGGCCTGCATCATGGGTGCCCACTTCCACGCGGACTTTTTTATAGCCAATATACAGATCAGGGTGATGATCGGCAGCCTCGGCCAGTGTGCCGATGGCAGCGGCAAACGTCAGGCCGGACAGATAGGTGGGCATGGTGTAGCTTTTCACCAGCAGATTATCGTGATATTCCCAGCCCGCGAGTGATCCAAGAGCCGCATGAATTTGTGCATCGTCTAAAGCAGGTGTCGGCACTGGTCAATTCCTCTTCGTCATAAAATGTGCGCTTGAGTATAGACAAGAAGTGTAAACGGCAGATAATCGCAGCCGCCTCACTCGGTGAACATCTGGTGAGAGGCACACACCGTCTCTGCGGCAGCCACAAGCATAAAAAACCTGTAAAAATGCTTGCTCACAGGAGGGGCTGTGTCGCTCGTTGTGCTCGATCTCACTTGAGTTCAAAGCGGTTTTCATCGGCGGCGGCGTCATCACGGGTGCTGGTGTTGGCGTCGTGAGGCGGCGCGGCATCCCCTGTGACCGACGGGCTGCGCAGCCAGCTTACGGCCATCATCGCCACGAAAATCGCAAGCACCACAAAGAAAATCATCTCATCCCAGTCGCCAAGTGCGCCGTGCGCCGGAAATATGAGCATCGTTGTCTCGTTTCCATTTCCTGATGGTTTGCCTGTATTATAGCGGTGTCTCGTCGCAAGCGCAGTTCCGCCTGAGTCCATTGGTAGAATACGTAACTTTGCGGAAGTGACGAAACATTTTTACAATACAGAGATTGATTTGCGGCATGGAGTGAGTTGGATGGCATCTTACGGACGGCTCGATGTGTATTGGCCGGATGGAAATTTTCAGAGCTTCATGCTTGAACGCTCAACTGTGACGGTGGGGCGGGCTGATGGCAATACCATTGTCCTTGATACCGACACCCTCTCCCGCTATCACTTCAGCATCCTCCATAAAAATAACACGGTCTCGATCATGGATATGGGGTCGGCCAACGGCACATTTGTTGATGGCGTCCGCCTACCCGCGAATCAAGCCCAGGTGCTGTCCGGCGTGGAAGAAATCACCGTCGGGCATTTGCGGATTGTGTTTCATCCGGCCAGCAACGAGAAGACGCTGCCATCGCCTGCGCTGTCGGAAGACACCCACCGCGTCGAGCGCCCGGATGCGGGCTGTCTGCTGGCACTGGATGTCATCTCGCTGGATGTGTGGCCCGCGTCCAGCAGCTCGGCAGAACTGCAAATCACGAATACGGGCAAAGAGGTGCGGCGTTTCCTCGTCAATGTGAGCGGCACGCAGGAAAAATGGGTGCGCGTGAGCCGCCCGGATCTGGATATTTATCCCGCTGAGACGGCGCGGGTGTTGATCAACGTCAAGCCGCCGCGTCACCCGGATGTGACGCCCGGCGTGCAGCCGCTGACGCTGCGCGTTGTCCCTGTCGATAAAAACGAACTGACCGCCGAAATCACCATGCAGATTCATATTCGCAGCTACAGCGGCCTGGGAACAGCGCTGGCGAATCCGCATGTTGAGGCCGGCGAGCCGCTGCGCCTGTATGTGCAAAATCAGGGCAATGAGGTGCTGCCGCTGCGCGTCACGGGCTTCGATCCGGGGGGTGGGCGCGTGCGCTTTCAACTGCCGGATGGCCCGCTGATGCTGGCTCCAGGGCAGCGGCTGCAAGTGCGCGGCGAAATTTACCCCCTCCAGCGGCCTCTCATGGGCGGCGGGAGCGATATCCCGTTCCATTTGCACATTCGTTCGCAGAATTCAGCGGCGTTTCTGGCGGTGCTGGAAGGCAAGGTGTCGGTGCGTCCACGCCTGCCTGTGTCGATGGTGGGGGCACTGGCGATTGCGCTGGTCATGGGTGTGGTGGTGATCGGGCTGGCGGGTATGCTGCTGATGAGCCTGTTCAAGGCGGCAGAGCCAACCCTCAAGAGTTTCAGCGTCAGCCAATCCGAAGTGCCACAGGGTGAAGATTTGATCCTCACCTGGGAGAGCCAGAATGTCAGCACGCTGTCGATGCGTGTCAATGACAGTGCGCCCATCTTGCTTGACCCCAACCAGACGCAGTATGTGCTGAAAACAGCCAGCCTCTCCGGGCGTGTCCCGATTGAGATTACGGGCGAAAATCGCGGCAAAACCGCCACGCTCAACACCGAAGTTCTGGTGTATAAAGCCGCGACGATTGCCACCTTCACCGTCAGTCCGCAGCAGCTTGTCAACAATGTGGTGGCGTCTGTGAATGTGACGTGGGATGTGCCGGGGGCGACAGCAGTGCGGATCACGGGCCTGGAAGCCTTTGCCGCTACCGCCAACAGCAATGCCGAGCAGTTCAAAACGGTCTATGAGGCGAAGGGCCAGTTGAACAACATCGTCGTGATTCCCAATCAGCCGCTGTCAATCCTGCTGGAAGCCGATGATGAACGAGGCAAGACCACCAAACAGAGCATCGAGATTCCGCTGATTCAGCCCGAATGCACTGCGACTGTCGATGCCCCGCTGCGGGATGGGCCGGATGCCAATTATACGAGCGCATCGGTCATCCCACAGGGCAGCAAGATCACGGCGGAACGGCGCAACAGCGATGGCGCGTGGCTGCGTGTGCTGCTTCCGGATGGGCGCAATGGGTGGGTTCTGCTGGCCTCGTTTAGCTGTTCGCCCACGTTCAATCCGTCAGATTTGCAAGCTGATATCAGTATCACGCCGCTGCCCACTGTGCCTGTGAATTCCACCCTGATCGTGACGCCCGTCGCCAATGTCACGGCGCTGCCCACCGCGATTCCGTCGACACGACTGCCGCCCACGCAGACACCGCGTCCGCCTGCACCCGCGACGCTCGTCCCCACGCGGCGGCCATAGGACGACGACACGGGTATTACGATAAATCCCTCACAAGGGGCTGAGGAGGAGCACAACGTTTTTGTAGGGGCGCAGCGTGCTGCGCCCAATTTTGCCGAATGTCCACAACAAGGGCGCAGCATACTGCGCCCCGACGCCAATCCCACTCACCTCTCATACCAGCGATGCAGCCACTCGTCGGGGCGGCGTGCGCCCTTACTGCGATTACATACCCCGCACGCCAGCACGATATTGGCGGCTTCATGCCGCCCGCCCTGGTGCAGCGGAATCACATGATCGATAGTCAGCGCCTGCGGATCGAGATGCCGCCTGCAATAGGCGCAGACGCCGTTCTGCGCGATCCGCATGTCGCGTAACTCTTTGGCGCTAAATTCACCGCCGTTGCCCTTTTTCAGGGCGCGGCGGCGCTGGTGTGCAGCACGACGCATATCAGGATTGTTCTCGTGGCGCTGCCTTTTCTTCTCACGAACCATCTCCGCATTGGCCGCACGATAGTTTCTCTGATATTCACGGATCGCATCTGCATTCACTTTACGATAGCCACTAGCCTTGGTAGACAAGCTGATACATTCTTTACACCACAATTTATAGCCGTCTTTCTTATCATCGCTTCTTGAGAAGCTGGCTAAAGGCTTGGTTTGCTCGCATTTAGGGCAGCGTTTGGCGATCATATCGGCATTGGCTGTGCGATAGGCATCATGCTTTGCACGAATAGCCTCCACATTGGCTGTACGGTATTTGCGATTTTGTTCACGGATCATGTCTGTATGCGTGATATTATATTTACGCCGTCTTTGGCGTATCATCTCTGCGTTGGCAGCGCGATAGGCCCGCTGTTGCTCAAGGATAGCTTCGGTATTGGCCTCATAACGAGTACGCTCCCTTGCTCGTATCGTATCCCCGTTCTTCTCTCGATAGCCCTGGTTTTCGAGACGGACACACGCCTTACAGCGTGTTTGAAACCCATCAGGATGCTGCTTATTTTTGGAGAACAAGGCGACAGGCTTGTGTTCGCCACATGTGGCGCAACGCTTTGTTGGAGAGGGATTGTCGGTCACGATATGCCCTTTAATCATAGGTCTGGTAGATAGCCGTTTCTATTTGATCTATAGTAGAGTGATGTTAATCGGTCTTCTTTATTTTGCATCAAGTGATCCATAAAATCAAGGTTTTACTCATGGCAAAATCGCGTGACTATCATTTAAAACTGGCCGAAGACGCTTATCTGGCGCTACAAGAGATCGCGGACAAAGAAGGTCGGTTGTTAGCAGACGTTATAAGAGAAGCCCTCAAGGAGTACACAACCAGGAAAGGCTACACCGCAACATTTAAAGTGGGTCGTGGAGGGAATCGGCGTGGAAAGGCAGAGAGTAAGGGAGACGAGAAATAGCGAGTATTCACATTTAAGGTGACGTTGGTGGTTGTGATAGCAGAACTACAATACAAAAAACGTCCGCCTCTTGATGAGAAGCCGGACGTTTTTATTCTTGTGACGGGAAGGACAGGATTCGAACCTGCGAAGGCTTGCGCCTTACTCGCTTTCCAGACGAGCGTCTTCGACCACTCAACCACCTTCCCTCATGACAATATTTAATTATATCATATCTCCGTTCAAATGAAAAGGCCCAAAACATGTTTCTCATATTTCTCTCATATTTACTAGCGCCTTCCAAATGTCGAGTTTCATCACTCTCATGATGAAATGCTGCCTGTCCCACTCTTATGATGCACGCCCGCTCATAATCGTGTAAAATATGAGAAGTAGCGTCCGCCATCAAAACCTCTTTGGCGTGGGCTGTCCATCTGATGGCGAGATGATTTGAAATACCTGCGGTGATCCCGTGAAAAAGGAGTTGAGTCGTGTCTATATCACGTCAGCAGATACTGCAGGAAAAACTGCGCGATTTGCAAGCCAGTTCCGGCGATGTCGAAGCCGCCGCCATTGTCAGCGTTGATGGTCTGAGCATGGCGTCGTTGATGCCAGCGGGCATCGAAGAAGATCGCGTGAGCGCCATGAGCGCCGCTATGCTGTCCCTGGGTGAACGCATCGCCATGGAATTGACGCGCGGTGAGTTGGAACAGGTCAATGTCAAAGGCGTGAACGGCTACGTGATTCTGACCGCAGTTGGGGAAGAAGCTGTGTTGACTGTACTGGCCCGCAAAGATGCACGTCTGGGTCTCATCCTGCTGGATGTGAGCCGTGCTGTCGAAGCGTTGGAAAAGATCGTTTAACTGCGCGTGGACTGTCGATCTGCGTTTGAAGGAAGGCTGTTCCCGTGACGGAACCTGCCGGATTATACTACCCGAACCGTATTGCTCGTGCGTATTTCAGCGCTATGGATGATGTGATGGGCCAGCATGGACTGAGCACGCTGCTCGGCCTGGCGAATCTGTCACAGTATGTGCAGACCTTGCCCCCGGACAACCTGAAACGGGAGTTCGATTTTGCGTCCCTGTCGGCCATGAATCAGGCGCTGGAGCAAATGTACGGCGCACGCGGCGGACGTGGCATGTCGCTGCGGATTGGTCGGGCGGCATTTGCACGCGGCCTGAAGAATTTCGGCGTCATGCGCGGCCTGGGCGATGCGGCCTTTCGTGCGCTGCCGCTGGAGCAGCGGCTTGATCTGGGACTCCAGGCATTGGCGTCGCTGTTTTCGCATTTCACCGATCAAGCCTCCTCGATCACGGACGAGAAGAATTCCTTCCTGTTCCGCGTTGAGGTCAGTCCGTTTGCCTGGGGCCGCACCAGCGATAAGCCTGTGTGCCATGCGCTCATCGGCATCATCCAGGAATGCCTGAGTTGGGCCTCTAACGGCTACGAATTTCATGTGTGGGAGATCAACTGTCGGGCCTGTGGAGCCGATGCCTGCACATTCCGTGTCAATAAGACGCCGATTGGCGAAAAAGCTGGCTGATCGCGTCGGATATGCGACTCGCCCTTTGCATCAGACTCAGACATCAATTGAATTTTGGCCCAATAGGGGGTTTTTTTCATGACGAGTGCGAACCCACAAATTCTTATCGTAGAAGATGACCCCGATTTGTCGGATATGGTCAGTTCCTATTTCCGCGCCCAGAGTTACGATGTCCGAGCGGCGGAATACGGCGAAGAGGCGCTCGCCATCGCCGCTGAACATCCCCTGGATTTGATCATCCTCGATGTGCGCCTGCCCGATATCGATGGCTTTGAACTGTGCCGCCGCCTGCGCGAGAAGCGCCGCACCGAGAATATTCCGATCATCTTCCTCACCGAGAAGCAGGCCCGCCGCGACAAACTCACCGGGCTGGAACTGGGCGTGGTCGATTACATCACCAAGCCGTTTGATATCCAAGAGCTGCGCCTGCGCGTGCGGAACTGTATTCTCCGTTCACAGCGGGCTGCCGCGATTGACCCGGTGACAGAGCTGCCCGAAGGCGATCTTGTGCTGGAAAAAATCCACGAGGTAGCCACAGGCGGCAAGCCTGCGGGCGCATTGGCCTTTGCGCTGGCCGGGATGCACGATTTCCGCGAGCGTTTTGGCTTCGTGGCGGCGGATGATGTGCTGCGGGCTGTGACGCTGATGATCAAGAATGCTGTGCGTGACTTTGGCGGCGAAGTGGATTTCATCGGCCACCTTGAACCAGAAGCGTTTGTGATTCTCACGGTTCCAGAGCGCCTGAATCAGATCAAAGAGCGCATCGAGCGGCGCATCAGTCAATCGGCTGATTATTTCTTTCCTCAGTCGCGCCCTGGTGCAGACAATCAACTGCTGGTGAAGAGCACGCAGATATCCATCACCCCTGGCGCATATGCCGATGGCACAGCGCTCCGCAAGGCCATGATGGACGCGCTCCAGAAATAATTCCTCATCGATGTGAAAGCAAAGCCCTCATCGGGGTACGAGAGATCGTACCTCGTGTGATTCCTGGTAGAGCGACACGATGAGCATGAGAGGGGAGGTATACACGATAACGGGGTGAGCCATGTGATCCGAAAATCGTGTAGCTGTAGGGGCGACCCATGGGTCGCCCTGCTGGAAATGGGCATCTTGGGCTTGGCATGCCAAGCCCCTACACCACGCGATTATGCACACCGACCAGCCCGCCGCGTCCCTACGGTTGAGATGTTGTTGATTCGGTTCAAAACGCATATTTATGAAGTGAGCAGCGGAATCAACGCCTCGGTCAGGTCTTGCGGCGACTGGACAACACGGAGGTGAGAGATCACACGCACAAAACGCGGCACATCAAACAGCGCGATGACGGCCCGCACGCGCAGATGAGACGGCAGCAGCGTGTGATAGGCCCCCAGGCTTAAAAACGTCTCATACTGGTGATAATGATCGCGTAGATAGCGCGTCACCTGCTGCTCCGTCCATGTCGGCAGCGTGCGGAGTTCCTCGCCGCACAGCACACACAGGCCCGGCTGATCGGTCTGTGTGACCTTGACGGTATAGCCCATGAGCGCCAGCAGCGCATGGCCGTAGACATCGCCCAACCAGTGAAAGCACAGCCAGCCCGCCTCATACGGGATCAGCGGCATGATAGAGGGTGCAAGGCCAAGCTGGGCGGCCATTTCCTGCGCGACTTCAAAATTGAGGAACTGCCGCGCTGACAGATAATATACCTTGCTGCTCGGCCTCTGGCTGCGCGAAGGCGACACCCACAGCGCCTCCCCGTCGTACCAATCAATCGTCATCGCGTGGCCTTCCAGCGTCAGGCTGTCCCGATGAAGCCACTGCCGATCAATGCTGGCGACGAGGCGCTGGCTGTTCTGATCGCGGATTTTGATCTGCTCCCCATTGCGATTTTCAATATTGCTGTAGAGACTGAGCGGCTGATGCTCATAAGACTGGGTGTCGATCAGATGATTGAGCCTATCACCTGCCCGCCACTCGCCATCGCGCCCCACGCTCAGATAGTCGCGTCCCTGAAGCTCGCCCAGGATATCGCGCACATCGTTCTCACTCAACATCGTCGCAAACAGACGGGCCAGCGGTGTGAGGCGGACAGCGCCCGTCGGACTCTGCTTGAGCAGGCTGAAAATCTGCTGGATGGCAATCCCCGGACGAAATGCCCCCGTCACCGTCGGATAATTGGCATGCAGCAGCGCCTCAAATAGCATCTTCTCCAGCGGCGTGCGGGAAAAGCCGATGACCTGCGTCTCCGCTTTGCGACGGCTGGCACGCCCGGCCCGCTGCACAAACGTCGCCCGATTCCCCGGTGGGCCAATCATCAGCACCACGTCGATGCTGCCAATATCGATGCCCAATTCAAGCGTGCTGCTGGCAAAGCACAGCGCGGCCTCGGCCTGAGCAAACTGCTCCTCAATCTCACGCCGCCGCAACCGATCCAGGTTGGAGTAATGCACATACACCGCTCTGCCGAATGGCGTATTCGCGCTCTTGACCGCTGCTGCATACGTTTCCACCTCGGCGCGGGTGTTGCAAAACGCCAGCGCCTTGCGCCAGCCCTTCTGACGAAATGTGTTGAGCAGATCGATCAGGGCGGAGGGCGATTCATCATCCAGCGCCATGATCTGCGCCACGAGCGGGCGCTCGCTGACGACCTCAATCACGCGGGCGTCGGCAAAATAGCGCTCTACACTCGCCTGCGGATGGGCCAGCGTTGCTGAGAGCGCCGCATACTGGATCATATCGTCCGTTGCATCGCCCTGTCGCGCTGCATAAGAGCGCACCTGACGCAAACGATTGAGCAGTACGCGCAGTTGATCGCCACGCGGCGTGCCATCGAAGATGTGGAGTTCATCAATGATGACCGCCCGAATGTGAATCAGCGCTTTCGTTTCGTTGGCAAGGAGCGAATCGAGCGATTCAGGCGTGGTGAGCAGGATGTGCGAGGGACGTTTGGGGACAAAGGTGTTGACATCGCGCGTCTTGACAGCGCACGAGATTCGCAGCCGTTCCAGCGGTGCCGACAGGCGCAGGGCCATATCGTTAATCAAGGCGCGTGTCGGCAGCAAATAGAGCAGGGTGAGCTGTGAGGCGTTCTGGATGGCGGGTAAATAGCGCTCAATCAGCGGCGCGAGGGCGGCCTCGGTCTTGCCGCTGGCAGTTGCGGCGCTCAACAGCACATTATCGCCGGCCAGCAGCGGCGGGATGGCCGCCAACTGAATCGGCGTGAAGCGG
>DAOTUR010000536.1:0-2832 GCA_034436915.1 Anaerolineae bacterium | reverse complement strand
ATCTGCGCATGCTCAAAGTCAAGCAAAAAATTGCGGGCACCTTCCGGACGCGGGCCGGGGCAGAAACGTTCTGTGTCCTGCGCAGTTATATTTCCACCGCTCGTAAACAAGGCCAGCGCGTCCTCTCGGCGCTTTACGATGCATTGCTTGGTCGCCCCTTCCTACCAGCCTGAGCAGTTACCCTCAAAGTCCAAAATTAATTGCCTTTTTCAGACAAAAATACGAACAAAATGAGTCTGATCTACCCCTTAAAAAAGTTAGCCCCCGTTTTGGACTGGTCCCCTTAATTGGCAAAGTGCAGAGAAAACGCTTTGCTTAATGTGCATGATATGGTCCTGTCTGAGCATAAACATTGAGGAGTGTTCTCCAAGCTCATCCGCCCCAGGCAACCATGATCCATAAGTCCTCGACTTCTTTTTTCATAAAGAACTTCAGTTCATCAAGCGGCGCTGCCAGGGTGATGTTCGTGAGAGGAGCGAAGCGAAGATCACCCTTTTTATCTGCGAGCGAGTCCTTTTTGTCCTCATCGGGCTGGTCGCCTGCTGCCACTGGTGCATAGAGATCAACAGCATCGTTCGCTTTTGCATAGACAACGATTTGCTTGACAGTCTTGAGAAAATCCTGACTCCAAAAAGGATAGTGCTCCGGCTGAAAGTCTAGTTTGAGGAGTGTAGCAGGGAGGCCACCATGAAGATCCGCTCTATATTTAGCCCAGACGCTTGGAAATTCATGTCTTATAGAGAATAGGCGTATAGTTCCAGCCGCTGTCGCATCTGTGATACGTTCTTTAAGATGATCGGTCGCACCCTTACTCAGCAGGCCACCTCCCATGCGGGCGGTATAACGCATATGAAGAATCACATCGCTAATTGTTGTGTAATCGAATTGGTGAATCTCACTGGGAAGGTTAAGCTGCCACTCGCTGATCACCCCGGAGTTTTCAAACGGTAAATAACGCTCGTCGCGCAGATTTGTTTCAAACATGCCGCTATCATTCTGGGCGGTGCTGGTCACGATAGACCTTAATGAGCCAAAATGGTCGCTGAAACGCGCATCTTCTGTTCCTGCCCGTGCATAGCCATCGCCTATGCCGACCTCTTTGCGGATCGTGCTTTTGGTCAATGTCAGGGTGCAATTCACTGATGTATAGGGGCCTGTGACACAGGGAATGCTGAGGGCCACTGTCTTGATCCGACGGAAATAATGGCCGGGGCCATCCATATCAAACAGTTCTTCGGGGATGCTGATCGTGCATTTTCCTGTGGTGCGCAGTTCAATCAGAGCGGTCGGGTTGACCTGCATGAGGCTGATATGCTTGGTCATTTCATACTCACGCTGATTGAGATCATGATAGGCCATCTCCATCCGCTTGAGGTCAAAATACAGCTTTTCCCCTGCGAGAAGGCCCTCTATACCTCCCATATAGCCGTACTGTAAAAACGTCAGATCGAAGCGGCCCAGCTCATGCTGTAGCGCCTGCTCAGCTTTTTTGCCCACATCATAGGCAAATTGGAAGACCTGGGCATACATACCGCGCACCTCGCGCTTGAGCCAGGTATAGAACGCCTGATTTGTCTTTTTCCCGGTCTTCTCGTTGGTCAAAAAGTCTTCGATATCACGGGCATGCTTGATCTGTGTTTGATGGTTGAGCCATTCGCGCTGTGAGATGCTCTCACGAATCTGAGCCGCACGAAGCTGTTTGTAGATCTGATTGATTTCGCCCACAATCGTCCCACTCTGAAAGGCCCACTCCTGCTCACGACGGGCATAGCCGCCAATTTTGCCGGCCTGTCCGCCTTCATAGGTCAGACGGTCAGCAATGGCCTGAGACACATCCGCCGCATAAGCCGCGACTTCGCCCAGCGTTGTGCCACCTAATTTCATGTTACCGCCCAGGCCCCAGAAATGAAAATCAATGCCAAAATCGGGCAGCAAACGAATGCCCTGTGCAGCTAACCGTGTCCAGCGGACCGCGTCTTGAATATCGCGCGCCAGGGACAGTTTGCTTAGTTCTTCCGCCTCGAAACTGCTTACAATTTTGCCGCCTGAATCGCCCAGATCTTCAGCAATATCAATGGCGACCGGACGCGGTTGGATGCGCGGTTCTGTCGCATTGAACTTGAATTTACCAAGCAACTCGCTGTCTAAGGGGTCCATCTCTGGCAGGGCAATATCTCCCTCCTGACGGCCAAGCATGCGCTCATAGTAGACATAGCGCTGTATCGCATTGCCGAGCGACGTCTCAATCCCCTCACGGGTCTTGATCGCCTCCTGCCACTGAGCATATTTCACGGTTTCAGCCAGGCCGAGGATTATGGTTTCGTGTTTAGCGCGCAGGATCGCCAGAGCCTCGTTGTCTTCTTTCTCAATGGCTGACATCAGGTTGTTACCGAGCGATTTGACCTCCTGGCAGATTTCGCTGGCTTTCTGAATCAGGATCTGGAAGCGCACCAGAGGCAGCGGTTGATTGAGTCCCGCTATGACAGCACTGATATTCAAGCCGGACGCAGCGGCCCGGGCCAGCAGCGCCGGGTCAATTGGCGGCTCAAACAGCGGTAGCTGGCGGAAGATACCCTGTAAGTTCAAGCTGTTGCGAATTTTGAAGAGACGATCCGCCACTGTATCCCAATAGGTCATAAGCTTCTCGTTGCGTGGAACACAGAAGTACAGCGTTGTTCCAATATTGCGCAGTGTCGCGAATTGATCACTTTCCTGTCCCGACACTGGATAGGGGGCAGAATCAAAGAGGATTTCGCTCTCCATCTTTTCCAGGGTATTGCCAAATTCATCCCATTCTTTACGATGGCTGGCATAAGTCAGGGGCTGTCTCTT
>DAOTUR010000535.1:0-10692 GCA_034436915.1 Anaerolineae bacterium | reverse complement strand
GCGCGAAATCGCCAGCGGCATCCGCATCATTGAGAACTTCCGCATGCGGCAGACACCCGCCGCTGTGCTGGGGGATAGCACAATTCCACCCGGACTTGTCACGCTGCCTGAGGGGGCGCGCTGGCATCTGGATAAGGGCAGCTCAGGCTTGCAGCAACTCTATAGCACGTATCTGAAGCGGCTCGAAACACTGGGGATCAAGACGCCCATGCCTGCCAGTTACCCACTCATCCCGCCCACCGATCCCGACGCGGCGGCCCTGTGGCGGCAGTTTTCGCAGGATGTCATGACCTTTGTGCCATCGGCAGGCCGCGCGCAAACAACCCTGTGGCAGAGCTTTCTGACGCGCCGCTATCAGACGATTAAAAATCTCAACGATCTCTACCAGACCAGCTATGCCGGGTTTGACGAGATTACTCTGCCGAGCGCCTTGCCCACAGGCCGCGACCCGCTGCGCGATTGGGCGCAGTTTGAATCGATCGTGCTTGGCATGCAGCGCAGCGCCCACCGTTTCAGCGTGCTGCTGCCACAGGGGACTTTGCCTGAGGGGGCGCAGCAGCAGGATATCGATCTGGCGCAGCAGCAGCGCCTTGAACTGGCGCGGCGCGTGATCGAGCTGGAAAAACCCGCCCATACCACCTTTGAAATCAAATTTTATTGGGCGCTGTTCCGCGTGGGCGGGGTGCGCCTGGACTATGACACGGTGCTTGGCCTGGGCAGCCGCGCCCCCGAGTTGATGACCGCGCTGGTGCTGGGGCGCGGCGCACTCATGGAGGGTTATATCACCTCCACCCAACCCGCCCGACCTGGATCATGGCAAACCGTCTCCTAGAGCTGTTTCACCAACGAAAGGACGTAAAAGAGTATGTTTAAAGCACCTGTTGCGCCGAA
The DNA here is from genome assembly GCA_034436915.1 of Anaerolineae bacterium. Classification (GTDB taxonomy): domain Bacteria; phylum Chloroflexota; class Anaerolineae; order Aggregatilineales; family Phototrophicaceae; genus JALHOR01. Next base: position 9,801 of record DAOTUR010000535.1, on the reverse strand, counting down.
ACTGCCTCCCGACCCGTTTAAACACGTCCAATTCACAACGGGCATGGTCCTGGGGGTTGATGATTTCACACAGGAATTTGCGTATCTGACAGGCCACGATCACCTGCTGACCCGTGAAGTGATTGGTTATGGAACCGTCACGGGGTTGGCGATGGGCAAAGGGCTGGATGGCCCTGACGCTGGCCCGAAAGAGGTTGAGGTTACCGTCGGGGCCGGGGTCGCCATTACGCCGCGCGGCGTCCTTGTGCGTGTGCCGTCGTTGCGCTGCGCCCGTGTGAATGCCTGGTTGGATGCCAATCGCGGCGATGTCACCGATCATACCAGCCCCCCGCCCGCTTCAATTCGTCTCTATGTCGTGCTGTGCTACCGTGAATGTCCGGTGGATCTGCGCCCCATTCCCGGCGAACCATGCCGCAGCGAAGATGATTCTATGCGTGAATCTCGCGTGGAAGATGACTATCTGCTCAAGCTGTCATGGGACGCGCCCGATCAACGCCTGTATGATTCGCAGGGCAAATTTGTCCACTGGCTGCGCCAGATCCCGCTGGATGACGCGCTTGTCGACAGTGAGGCCAACCGCGCCGCCTTTATCGACGCGCTGCGGGATGCCGCGCCGACCCCTGAGCCATCCCCCGCTCCACCACCTGATTTTATGGATGGCGCGCCTCCGGCTGGCCTGAGCATTCCCCGCACGGCGCTGTGCGAATATCTGCGGATTGCGTTTCGCCTGTGGGTGACGGAAATGCGCCCGATGCGGTTGGGCAAAAATCAGGCCGTTGCAGGCGGCATGCCGGATGAAGAATGCGTGCTGTTGGGGCAGCTTGATATTTCTCTCACCGATGGCCGCGTTGTGGGCCTGAATGACATTGTGATCACGGAAGATCAGCGCCCCTATATCGTTTCGCTGCAAATGCTGCAAGAGTGGGTGCTGTGCGGCCTGACGAATTATCTGGAGGCCCCCGGTGGCGCGGCGGTTCTGGAGGGCGATGTTGAAGTCGACCCGGCCACAACTAAAAATCGGGTCTTCAACCTGCAAGACATCCCGCTGAACCCCGGCCCCTTAGCCTCGGCGGTCGCGGGGGATAATGGCAAAGTCCTCACCTTCCGCAATGATGAGTGGGTGGCGGAACCGCCTGCGGCTGCGCCTATCCCTGGCCCGTTGGATCTGACGGGCGATGTGGGTGGCACAACCACCGCCAATGTCATCAACAAGCTGAAAAACATCGCGCTGAACCCTGGCGCCTTAGCCTCGGCGGTCGCGGGGGATGATGGCAAAGTCCTCACCTTCCGCAATGATGAGTGGGTCGCCGAAATCCCTGCGGCGGGGCCTGGCACTGGGGCGCTCACGGGCGATGTCGAATTAGAAGCAGACGGAGCCACCAACGAGATCCAGCGCTTGCAGGACAAAACCCTCAACGCGCACGGCCTCACCCAAGCGGCCGATGATGGCAAAGTCCTCACCTTTCGCAATGATGAATGGTTAGCGGAAGCGCTCCCCGCTCTGCCGCCCATCCCACCCCAGTTCATCGTCGCGGCAGGGCGTTTTAACGGGGATGACAGCCGGGTCTTCACCCCTCTGCGCAATCTTGCCGCGCATCCCATCGTCATCAAAAACCCGGCCAATGGCCTTGTGATGCAGTTGTATTTTCTGACTTTTGACGGCTTCAAAGTAAAGAGCAGCTACATCGTCAAAGGCACGATTGTGAATACGCTGTTTGGCCAACCGCGCATCATCGAGGTGATTAATTTTGCCGACATACAAGCTGACGAAAACGACCCGGTGCTAATTGAGCTGAATCAGTTAATAGATCAATACAACGAGCGCGTCGGGGGCAGAACTCCGATCACCATCAATCACCTGTGTGTGCGCGTCTTGCATTCCGTGCCAAATGATGGCGAGGAGCCTGCGCCGAATGGTTTCATGATCGAAATTAGCGATGTGAAGAGCTAACCATGACAACCAGACAAATCAACGACATGATCACAAGCCCCAACGGGCGCGCGGTTCACTACTTCAATGGGCGCATTCTCTCCGCTGAGGATCTGAGCGCGGAACAGGACTTCAACCGTGAGGAACGGCACGCCCTGGCTCGTGCGATTGGCGAAGGCATCGCTTACGGCCTGGAAGTGCGGCAGCTCAAGGAGACGGCTGTGCCAACTGTCCGTATCTCGGCGGGGATGGCTATCAATCACAGCGGCGCAACTCTGCATCTGGCGCAGGATGTCGATGTCGCTCTCGGGCGCGTCGCGCCGCCCCCGCCCTCCACTGATGGCGCAGAGTTCAGGGAGTGCGGCAACCTCACCGACACGGACGCCTATATTCACGGGCAGGGTCTCTACCTGCTGACCATGTATCCAGTTGAAACCCGCGAAGGCAGCGCCAGAACCAGCGGCCTCAACAACACCATCGCGGAGTGCAACAGCAAATATCGCGTGAAAGGCGTGCGTTTTCGCCGCATCCAGATTCCGACGGCCAGCCTCAATATGACTGCAGTCGATCTGCTGCGTAATCAACTCGCCTACAAATGCTTCGGGTCAGACGCGTATCAATCCGCTTATGCCGATCTCGCCAGCACGTCGCTGTTTTCGGGCGCTTATGGCCTGCTGGATCAAATGCGGCCCAACGCCCTCACCAACTGTGATGTGCCGCTGGCGGTGGTGTATATGACCGCGAGCGACGGGCTGGTGTTCGTTGATATGTGGTCGGTGCGGCGGCGCGTGACAGCCCCGGCGACGTATGGCTGGCCCATGCTGAATGATCGCCGCGCGGCTGAGGGCGAGTCCATGATGATGCAGTTCACGGATCAGATCAATCATCTGCGCGACCGCCCAACTTCCCTGAACACGATCAACCACAAGGCTCGCACCTATTTTCGCTATCTGCCCGCTGCCGGGGTGATCCCTATCTCCCGCACGCCTTCGCAGCGCGGCTTTAGCGAAGTCAATTTCTTCGATGGCATCACGACGCGCGGTGCGCTCACCAGCCCTGCCTCGCAGCCCATTGTGATTGAAGGCGCATTGATCGAGCCGCTTCTGCGCGACTGGCACAACTATCCCCCCCTCGATCTTGATACTGGGGTGATGCTGTGGGTCTATCACGTACGCGAGAACATGCAGGCCGAAGCCAGCGGCATACAGCCCTATGTCGTCTTCACCAGTGGGCATATGCCGTTTGTGGGCAATGGCCGCTTCAACGTCAATCGTTGGAACAACAGCAACTTTGTCAGACCAGATATAGGAGGCGGATGACATGCTGATACCTGATTTCAAACCTGGCGACCTGATCGACGCGAACCAGCTCAAGGCCTACTTTACGGATATTGAAAGGCGTCTCGCCGAACTGGAGAAGAAGGACGAGATTCGCCAGGGACAGGTCGTCGTCTCGGCGCTCATCCCACCCAAAGAGGTGCGGGTGGGCGAGCTTCTGCGCATTCTGGGCCTCAATTTTTACCAGGATATCAGAGCCGCTCATGTTTTCCTGAACGATCAGGAACTGACCATCATCAACAGCGCGTCCAGCAATACCGAGCTTCAGGTGCGTATTCCACCGCGCGCCACCATTGGCCCCGCCACGCTGGTCGTCTCAAATGCGTTTTCCAGCACTGTGCCGCCGCTCACCATCAATATCCTGCGCACGCTTCAGCCGCTCACGGGCAGTCCGTCGCTGACCTTCCTCAGAGCAGAGCCGCCAGACACAACCATCGATCTGAGCCGAACCGCGCGCTACACATTCCTGTATACGTTAAGCACGATGGATATGAGCGAAGAAGCAACCTATCAAATCATTCCCGACATCTCCGTCGTGGAGTGGAGTGACAGTTTGCGCCTTGTGGATGAAAACGGTGACGAAATACCGGAGCCAATCACTTTAAAGCCCAGAGAAACAGCCATCATTGGTATGTTCATGAAGCTCTCACCCTTCAACCCGCTCCCCACCGATTTCACGCCGCTCTTCAAAATAGAAGCCGAGAATAAAAATCGTTCCTGGACACTGGGCGACCGCAAGTTTACCGATGGCGAAGTGGTCGGGGAGGAAGGCGCGATCGAGCTGGCCGCCCCCACATTTGCATTTGTAGCAGGCAGCAATGGCGAATTTGTCGATGAGACCAACACCATCACCAGCGATCAAACCTTTGATCTGACGATACCCGTGAATTTTACGAAGGACGGGACGTATACACCTATTCTCATCGGGACAGGCCAGGATGAGGGCATCGCATTGGAAGATCGCGGTTGGCAGATCGCTCGCGGCGCGTTCGCGGCAGAGGTTGTGGTCACAGAAGAGTCACGGCGGCAGGGGGGCGGCACGCACCCGGCTATCATTGCGCTGACATTTGTGGCTGACGGAGATGAAGACCGGATTGATTTCGAGCTTGGTTACAGCCTGGATGACAAAAAGACCGTCGTATCGTTCCATTTACACCATTTACAACCAGCATAGAGGAGTGAACCATGCCTGCCCATTATCAAATTCCACGTGGGGGCAACTATCCCCCATTTGTAGGCCAGATGCCCCAATGGTGGTTTACTGGCGATGGCAGTTATTTCGTTGGCTATGACATGGCTGAGGGGGATAAAGAGAACCGCTTTCGCGATCCGCGTTGGGCCGGGGCATTTAAAAAAACCTTTGGCTCAGGGACTACCACTGAAGTCGATTTTCGCACGCTCTCTTTCAATGTGACCCAGTCCAATGCTGGCAATCATCTCTATCTGTCGTGGCACATCAAGGTCCATCCCAATCCAGCCACTGGCTATACAGGCTGCTATATCGATGTGGGCCTGCGCCCCTCCAGTGGTGTGCCCCATCGCTTTCTGATCACGATTCCCAATACGCTGACTCAGACCACCAATGACGGGTCAGGCGCGTTCACAACAGCTGTGTTTACCCACAATGGGACAGCATGGGCTCCGTCTGCGGCCGCTGTGCCGGGCTGGTTGACTGGCAACACACGTGTATGGCTGCAAGGTTCGGCCCCGAAGTGGTGGGCCGTCCATATGCGTATTCCAGCCACAGCGGGGGCGGCGGGTGGCCTCGACCTGAGCGGTCTCTTTGGGCTGGGCTTTCACGTCGAGTCGAATATCTCGGTGGCAAGCGTCAGCTATTCGTTTCCGCCCGCCCTCAATGTGATCCCGGATTTTTCAAATCCGGCCAATTATGAAACGTGTTTCTTACAGGTCGCGGCCCCAATCGCGGGTGTAACAGCACTGCAAACAGGCGTCTCGCTGCCCCAAGCGAATATCGGCACAACGGGTATTACTGTTACGGTCAAAAATAGTATGGGCAACCCCGTCGTCGTAACAGGCGTGCAGTATATCAACTACAAGCAGGGCTCGACGACTCCTTTCTTCGCCAAGCCTGTCAACGGGGTGGTCGCCCCGACCGTCAATGCCAATAAGCTCCAAGCCACCTTTTTGCTGGCGAATTGGGGATCGGGAACAACCGCCAGCGACCACTGGAAATCCATTGGGGACACCAGCACCCACGCGCCGATTCTGGCAGGCGCAACCGGGCAACTGACTATGAATTGGACTCCCGATGCTGCCCAGGCCGCCTTCTATGCGGCCACCCCGCATCAATGCATGCTCGTTCGTCTTGCAACATCCGATCCAAACATCGTGTTTTTGAATGACAGCGCCGCCCGCAATATGGATTTTGGCTATGCGTCAAAATTTGCACGCGAAGCTGAGATCAATGTCACGGGCATTGCGGATGGTTTTGCCCAGCCGAAGCGCGATGTGTATATCTACGTCGAACGCTCCGGCATGCCTTCGGTGATTGACGGCCTTACCCGCGAGAACTATATCCGGGTGCAGGAGACCTTCCGCGCTCTGACCAATGTAGAGGGCGATTGGAGTTCGGAGGAACGCTACATCGCTATTCTGAGGGGCGATCTGCGCCATTTACGCTTCATCGCAATGGATGATGCGACGGAATGGGTGCAGGCTCGTATCAGTGAGGGCGAATTAACCATGAACCCGCTCGCCTTTCAAGCGCTGCGCCTGCTTGGGATCGGGGCCGATTCGCTGAGTGGTCTGATCGAACGCTATGAGGACCCGGCAAATCGCTTCTTCCGCAGTTTGGAGTACGACAACAATGGACAGCCCATCCTTCAACCCATCGCGCGCCAGATCATCGACATCCTTCTGAGTAACATCACCTATACAGGCAGCACGCCTGCTGCCCACCATCCGCTGCCGCCACTCGAAGAACTTCAGACCTTCCTGCCTGCGGTGCGCTACTACGTCTATCACGACACCGGACGCCGCACCACGATTGAGGGCGTCGTGCGTCCTGTGCTTGAGTCGCAGCATTCGTTTGGCTACTACATGTGGTTTGATCATGATGTGACCAGTTGGGAGCTGCGCTTGCAGGGAGCCGAGAAGGTCGGCGAGGATTTGTATCTACTGCGTCCGCCCACCAATGGGTCAGCCAACGTCACCACCGTTATCCATGCGGTTCAGGAAGGCGAACAAATCGATCCTCCGGAGAGAATTGTGCCGCTGCCCAAATACACCCTGGATGGGCCGCCGGTTGACCCTGGTCCAATTGAGATACCCACACTGCCACCGGGCTGTATAGCCATTTTGCAATCGCTGCTTCGACTCATCCAGGCGCTGTTCAAGCCGCTGAATCGACCTTAAATTATGGCTCGAAGGTGACCGCATTCTGTCTCCCCTCTCTACGCTGTGGAGAGGGGTATCGCAAGCGCGGACACCAAGAATGGTGTCCCTACACAGCCATACTTTGAGACCCGGGGCTGAGGTCGCTGTTGAGCTTATGAAAGGAGGCGAGGATGCTGGCGCGTGAATCAACTATCATTCATCAACTGCGCGTGCAGGGGACAGGCGGCGACCCGCTCCTCACCCGTTTGCGCGTCGATCATCTGCTCAATATGGTCGATTTTACCCCTTCGCGCCTGTCACCAGCGGCAGTGCTGTGCATTCGCAAACTGCGCGATCCTATGCCTGGGCGGCTGCGCCTCGATCAGGCCCAGGCCTTCCCCGACCATGCATGGCAGGGGGCGGTGCGCGATCAAATCAATAGTATGGCTGAAAGCGCCGCGCGGCCTGCGTGGGGGAGCGTGCCAGCCAACGCCCAGGCGGTCCTGTTTGCCAATCGCGCAGAACTGCTGGCCTGTCTCGCCCTCGATTGGCAGAACGGCCAACTGACACAGCAGTGGTGGTGGCGCGGGTTGCTGTGCGGCGATCTGCCCACCGCCGCCCTGGAGATGTGGCATGGGTCACCCGAATATGCGCCTGTGGCTCTTGCTCATCTGGGCCATGCGGCAGTAGCGTTTATGCAAGCGCTGCCTCTGTCGGATACGCATCGTCTTTTTGAGGCTGTGCTCACACGCTATGATCTCGCGGCGCTGAAAACAGCCCTCGAAAACGCCTCATCCATCAGTCGTCCAGACTTAGGACGCGTTTAAAAATAAAGTCGCAGAATGGAGATAAGACGACCCATTCTAGAAGTCTGCGGACTTGTTTTTAAACGCGTCCTTAGAGGCCGCGCCTCTGGTGACGATGCCTGCGCCGCGCCAAAACCTTCCACCCTGGCGCGCATGGCTCTCAGAGAATCAGGCCGTGATCTTATCGCCTGCACGTGAGCTTTCGCTTGGGGTATTACTGGCGCTGGCGCAGCAACCTGCCATCGTTCGCAGCGCACGATTTGTCGAGGCGGCGCAGACATGGCTGTCTGAGCGGGCGGCGGTCTCTGTTGATCAGGATGCGCCGCGCATCGCGCCCAGCCTGCCCCAGGATTTGCCCGCCGAGATTGCCCCCTCATCTCCCGCCGCGCCCACAGCGGAGGACGATGAGATAGCCCCGACCCCGTTGCAGCCCTCGGCTGAGACGGGATTAGAGCGTGTGTCGCAGTGGCGTTATGAAGCAGATATTGAGGAAGACACCCACGCAGTCGCGCCGCCTGTGACAGGCGAAATCCCTGATTGGCCTGATGTCGTTCACGCCCCCGCGCCTGAGCAGGAGGTGCCTGGGCTGTCTAGCAGTCTTGAACCTATCCATATCACCACCGAGTTTGGCGGCATCTTTTACCTGCTTAATGCGGCGCTTGCGCTTGCACTCTATGGGGATTTCACGCAGGCGCTGTCGCATGGCCTTACGCTCTCGCCCTGGGATTTTCTCGCGCTCATGGGAACAGAGTTTATCGGCGCAGATTTTGAAGCCGACCCGATCTGGCCGCTGCTGGCGCATTTGAGTGGGCGCGGCGATAAACCCCCCGGCCATGATTTTGATGCGCCCGACACATGGCATGTGCCGCCTGAGTGGTTAGAGCCGTTTGAGGAGACCGCACTTCTCTGGGAGCACGCAGACCATTTGCGGGTGTGGCATTCTGCGGGATTCTGGCTCATTGATGCTCCTGAAGGCAATCCGCCGGAGATGGCTGTATCTGGCGTTGTGCCTGTGCCGCAGTCATCAGAGGGGCTGGCGCGATGGCGCGAATGGCTGGCAGCGTATCTTGGAGCGCGTCTGCGCGTGGCGCTTGATCTGGAGGACGATGCCGATCTCGCGCCAACCCTGTTTGCTCACACGGCCCATATTGCTGTGACGCCTGCGTGCGTGGATATCACGCTCAACCTGACCACCCTGCCCATCGCGATTCGCTACGCGGGGCTAGACCGTGACCCAGGCTGGATTCCTGCTGCCGGGTATGCGGTCGCATTCAGATTCGAGGTCTAAATGCTGCAAAATCTTCCGCCCACGCCGCGCACCCATTTCCGCCTGTATTTTTATGCGGCGGTGCTTCACGTGCTGCATCATTTCAGCCAAGTCTTCGAGTCGCAGCAGGAGACAATTGAGCAGTTCCCGTTTCTCTCGGGCTACATCAACGAACTGGCATCTTACGGCCTCGATGGACAAACCACGCTCGACGCGCGGCGCATCTGGCGTGAGGCGATGGCCGATTGGGAGGCACGAACATCGTGTTATCTGCCGCTGCACGCCCTGCGCGAATCGCTGCATCTCAATGAGTCGGCGCTGACACTCCTCTTTGCGATTGGCCTCGTTGAAGAATATCCGCGTTTCGGGCTGCTGTTCGAGACCCTGCACCTGACCTCGGGCCAGCATCGCCCCACAGTGGGCCTGCTTGATGCCTGGTGGCGCGGCGAACAGGAGAACGAGGATGCGCGCATTTTGCTCCCGCAGCTGCAACGGGCGGGTCTGGCGCAGGTCGTCAACCCCGATGCCCCGCGCATTGATTGGGTGCTTCAGCCGCCGCCATTGGTGTGGGATGTGCTGCGCCAGGATGACGCGCTGCCGGCGGCGCTGACCTATCGACCACCCGCCGACCTGACGCCCATGAGCGACATGATTCTGCCGCATGATCTGCGTGCCTCGTTGATCCGTCTGCCCGGACTGCTGGCCGTGCGCAGCACGCAAACAGTGGTCGTGCGCGGCCAACGCCACAACGGACGCAAAACGCTCATTGGGGCTATCGCGCGTGAATTGGGCTACGGCCTGCTGATGGCAGACAAGCCCAGTGTCCCCATCGGCCTTTTAGCGACTTTGCTGCAAAGCGTGCCCGTCTTCACCTTTGACGTCGCCCCCGGGCAGAGTGTCGCTCTCCCTATATTAGATGGCTATAACGGCTTCGTCGGGGTGGCGATGGGGTTGCAGGGCGCATTAGACAATGCCGATCAAGCCCTCACGCTGCGCCGTCGAGGACTTAGGGTCGGTAAAAGAATAACTTACTCACCTTACGCACCCCCCATAAAATGATGCCGAGAGCGCTGGAGTGACTGTCAAACCTTTCCTTCCAGCCCCTCCGCACCGTTCAGCGAGGGG
>DAOTUR010000534.1:0-26273 GCA_034436915.1 Anaerolineae bacterium | reverse complement strand
TTTCCCCGAAGGGAGGGAGCGATTTGAGTTACCGCTGGCTCGCTCCGAGCCGTCTCCGCTTGCGCGGATGATGTTCACCTCGACAATGTTAGAAGCGGTTTATGTGTGAACGACACTGTTTGCTCCCAAGCATCCTGTTTAATCGTTCACCGCAGAGTTCGGAACTGGTGAGGCATCCCGAAGTGCCTATCTATTCGTCTCTAACGGAGCCTTTTCAGGCCAAGTCTGGTAAGCACTAGTACATGTTGGCGGAAGTTCACAAGCATTTCGTTCAGTCTCTTTTAGCTAAAGTTCGCTATTTTAATTGCTTATCGACTTCCGCAAAGCTGTACTAGGGCTAAAAGCCTCTCCCTTCAGGGATGGGGATGCTTACACTCTGGTCTCCAAAAGTGAAAGATGTGGTTGAATTGTGGGGAATCGAAAGTCCCCAGTGGCCGCGATTTGAACCCAAGTCGCCCGCACGGGGACGATATCGGCAATGATACACGGAATCGTGTATTTCGCAATATGAGCTGCGAGAGATATAATCTCTTTTTTACGTCTGTGAAGAGGGGTCTGGAGACGGTGACAGGGATCGTATGCAGGATGAAGGCCGCCCGCTTCGCACTCATCGTGAGCGTGCTCATCATCGGCTTATGGCCCCACGCTCTCAAGACCTTCGCACAAAACCCTCTCACCCCGGATCAACCTCTCACCAACACCCTCGGCGATTCACCGCAAACATACGCGCTTGCGCTCACGCCTGAGACGCCGTTCGTCCTTGAGATCAGCGGCGTGGATGTTTATGCCTACGTCACCGCGCAGGGCCGCCCTCTCGCCCCTCTCAATACCGAGACGCGCAGCCAGGACGGAATGCCCCTCACACGCATCGCCTATGCGTCTGCGCCCGCCGACACCCAGGTCATCCTTGAAGGGCAGGGAGCTTATACACTGACGCTCAAAGAGGGCGAAGTCGTGGGCAGTACCGTCGCTGTGTTGCGGGCGGGCGATGTGGTGCGCGATGAACTCCTCGCGGGCGAGACACAGCGCTATCTCCTCGATGCCAATGATGGGTCATTGATCACCTTAACAGTGGAGACCAAACAGCGGTCTTTCTATGCCCGTGTGCTCAATGGGATCGGGGAAGAATTCATCCCGCTGCTCTCGCTGCCGGATGCAGACGGCTTTCGCCAGTTGATGGCTGTACACGGGCCTGCACCCTATTCGCTCTATTTGTCGGGTATCAGCGGCTATCAGGTGTTGTGGGCAGCGGGTGATACGCTGACGACCTCAAGCGGCACACTCACAGAAAACACAGCAGCAGAAGCCGCACCAGGCGAAGGTCGTTATACCCTCAGCACCGCTGCGCCGCTGATCAGTATCGTGCTTGATGAATTTGAGGCGCAAACCGCTCTATTTGATCACACAGGTGTACCCCTGCCCTACACCAATCGCTTTTATGATCAGGCGGCGCGGCAGCGGCGCGTCGTCTATCGTCTCAATGGACAGATGCCCTATACGCTGCTGGTTGAGAGCAGCAACACATACAGCGTCATGTTCCAGCGCGGGGATGCCAGTCAGGTCGATCTAGGGGCGCTGGCCGTGAACAGCACCGTCTCTGCGAATGTGCCGACAGGCCGCACGCCCTCTTACACGCTTGAGTCGCCCACCGATCAAGCCCTGATTCTGACGATCTTTTATGATCCAAGCCTGCTGCGGGCCGCGCCGCCCTTCACTGTCACATCCGCCGATGAGCAGGTGACACAGCCGACGCGCATCTGGGGCAGCACAGGCCAGATACAAGCCTTCTTCACGCCGCAGGGCCAATCCCCCTATCATCTGACGCTGGCCCTGAGCGGCAAATTCTCCCTGAGCCTTGTCGCCCGCCAGACAGCAGGCGTTCCCGTGACGCTCACCACTGTCGATACCAATCTTCGCAGCGGCCCAACCATCAATGCGACTGTGCTGAGGAAGGGCCAAACCGGTGAGACATATACCGCGATTGGCCGCAGCGCTGATGACGCCTGGATACTGCTGCTGACAGCGGACGATACCGCGCTGTGGGTCTATCGTCAGCTTGTTGAGAGCCAACCAGGGGCGACACTCGCCACACTGCCGTTGGTGCAAGCCGCATCGGTGGGCGCAGACAGTCCCACTGTGGCGACCCAGCAGAACACCGCCAGCGCAGCACCCGCCGCAACCACTGTTCCCCCGCCGACGTATACACCCACAGCACAGGCCGCACCTGTCATCACAGTCACCCCTGTGGCGGCAGTGTGTCAGGTACTCTCTCAAGGCGGGGTGAATGTGCGCCAGACGCCCTCCATGAGCGGCACAATGGTCGGATCACTGACTGATGGACAGGTAGCCGCCGTCATTGGGCAGGTGCAGGATGAGGCAGACCGCGTCTGGTGGCAGCTTGCCGATGAGACATGGGTGCGCTCAGACGTAGTGGCAGAGCGCGGCGACTGCACAGGTGCGCCTGTGATCGTACCGCGTTAAAGTGATGACTTTGTCAACAGTCTGTCGCTTTCTCGAAAATCTCGTGCCTTTTTTCACGAAACGTTTGCTAGAATAAGATGCAGCCTCACCCGCACACAGGAGTTTAGATATGAGACGATTTTTTGACGCGCTCACGCGCCTCTCAATCCGTTATCGCGCTGTCACATTGGCGATTGTTGTTGTCACCTTGATTACAGGCAGAATTGCCGGAGCACAGCTCAAACAGGAGCTTCTTCCCCCCATCGAATTCCCACAGACCTTCATTGTTGCCACCGTCTCCGGTATGAGCAGTGATCAAGTCCTTAACATCGTGACCACCCGCGTTGAGAATGCCATCAAGACCGTCCCCGAAGTGGTCAACGTCAACTCGACGACGACAGGAGCCTTTGGCGCATTTATCACCGCCGCCAACGATTTTGGCCTGAATCAGACCCGTCTGCGGAACAAAATTCAGGCGGCGATTGATGCGGTCTGGTTTCCGCAGCGCGTCATTCATCCTGCCGACGGACAAGACCCCAAAGCCTTTGCCAGCACGCTCCTGGGCGATCTGACGCCGGATGTGATGCTGTATCTCGGCAAGAAAAACAGCAGCCTGTTCTTCCAGCTCTCGCCTTCTGTGTGGCGTGCGCTTAAGCCGGAGACAGCCGAGGCGATTCTCGTCTATCTGGCGCAGCAGCAGATTACCGATGGCGGCCAGAGCGCCCTCGAACGCCTCGTTGAGCAAGAAGTCGTCCCACAGATCAACAATGTGTCGCTGGTCGCCAACGTTGATGTGAGCGGCGGACAGGCTCTCCCTGGCGAGGCGGTCTCAGCCGCATCGTCTGTCAGCACAGAGGCTCCGCGCAGTCTGGTGCTTCAGCTTTCGCCCAATGTGTGGGCTGCCATCCGTGATCGTCTGCCCGATCTGGGTGAGCTGAATCAGGCGACAGTCGATGCACTCAAAGCCAAGCCCGCCCCGACCATGCCCAACACAGTCCCCGATCTGCCGGACAGTTGGAAGATGGATCGCTTTCACAATGCCAGCGATCTGCTCGAAATGGGATCAGCAGTGCGGCCTATGTCCGGCGTTCTGAACAACTTCGTTGACTCCGGCATGATTAAAGGCTCACTGGGCCAGACCGACGATCTGACGGCGGATGACATCACCAAGATGATCGCCATTGATCCGACGATGGTCAAAGCCTTCGCGGGCGAACATCTGGCGGCCATGTCCCCCGAAGTGTTTGCTGCCCTTCCAGCAGACTTCATCAGCGGCCTGGATGGTTTCACCCGCGATACGCTGGCATCAGCCGCCGCCGCCGAAGCCCTCACAGGCAAAAAGGTCGTGCCTGATCCGGTTGATCTTCCGAGCGCGTGGCGCATCGCCCCGCCGCAAATCCTGACGTTCAGCCTTGCCAGCATCCCGCTCGGCACATTCAGCGTCTTCAGCACCGAAGAAGGTCAGGTGGTCGCTGCGACAGACACCCCGGCTGTGACACCTCCTGCGGCAGGCGGCGGCCTCACGCAACTGTTAGGTGGCATCGTTGGCACGCTCATTGGCGGCGGAAACAACGGCGGATCATCGGATCTGGCGCTTGGCGATGCCTGGACAGCGCTGGCAGGCCGCCCCGAACTTGCAGGTCAGGCCCTGAAAACAGGCGATGACCTGATCGCATTCAGCGGCGGCACACCCTCCAAGACGCTCAATGCGCTGGACAAAGTCCTGCAAGATCGCTACCCCGGCTATGCGGTGCGCCTCCTCGACAGCCTGAATGAGACCGTCGTGGCAAAGCTGGTCGAGAAAGAACCTGATTTTTATACGAATCTCAACGCCAGTGTGCTGCTCAAGTTTGCGCCCGCTGTGCTCAAAGCGATCCCGGCGGATGTTGTCGCCGCGCTCGACAGCGATACAGCCAAGCAGGTGCAGGATATCGCCAGCGGCAAGACCCCGTCAGCAGCGGCGGCTATCGCTGATCAGTATGCCAGCACCATCCCGGCAGCCGATCCTAATGCACCCAAGTTGGAAGCCCTATGGGGACAGGTCGGCGGCTTCCTCAATGTCGAATTGGACAGCGCCGATGACTTCTTCCGCTTCCCGCCCCAGTCGCCCTATCAGAATACGGCTGAATTGTTCAATGGCATTATAAGCAGCCCACAGGGAGCCTCATTCGCGCCGCAGTTGTTCGGCAGTTTCAGCCCCGAAGCGGCAACCTATGTGCTCAAGCGTGATCCAGCGGCCTTTGATGCCGTTGAAGGGGCTTCCCTCCAACTGTTCAGCGCCGAGACGCTGGCCGTTCTGCCGGAAGCCGCGCAAAAACGCGCCAAAGAAGGCGGTACTCCCTTCCGCCCCACCGATCCTGTCACCCGTACCAACGGCGCGTCCAGCCTGCTCGTGACCGTCTACAAAAACGCCGATGCCAACACGGTGGAAGCATGGTACGCCGTGAAAGCCATCGTCGATAAAATCGATGCTTCCAACGACAACATTGAAGTGGCTGTCGCGTTCGAGCAATCGACCTTCGTCGAAGAATCGATCAGCGGCGTGGTGCGCGAAGGCGGCCTCGGTGCGCTCTTTGCCATCGTCGTCATCCTCGTCTTCCTCAGCGGCGGCCAATGGCGGCGCAGTGGTCGTCTCGTCACTGGTTCCCTCATGGCGGGCATCTTCGCGGTGATTTTGATCGCACTAGTGGCGACGCAGTGGAGCAGCGCGGGCGGTGATTTCAATCGGGCCATTGGTCAGGTCGATGTCCTGCTGCTGATCCTCGCCGGGTTGGGTTTGATCTCAGGCTTGATCATTGTGCTGTGGCCGGGAGCACTTCCCTATCCGGCATGGCGCAGCACGCTCGTGATTGCGGTCAGCATCCCGCTCTCGATCTTTGCAGCCCTGGCGATGATGCGCTGGCTGCCGCCGTTCATCAATGGTCTTCTCGGCGGCGCGGCAGAGTCATCATCGCTGATCGCCTTCGTGCTGCGACTGGCCCCGACCAATCTCACGCTCAACATCATGACGCTCTCCGGCCTCACTGTGGCGATTGGCCGCGTGGTCGATGACAGCATCGTCGTGCTGGAAAATATCTTTCGTCAGGTTCAGTCGGGCATGGACAAGCGCGAGGCCATCATCAGCGGAACCCGTGATGTGTCGGTGGCGATCTTTGCCGCGACAGGCGTAGCAGTCGTCGTGTTCCTGCCGCTCGGCCTCACCGGGGGCTTGATCGGTGAGTTCTTCCTGCCCTTCGGTCTCGCCGTGACCTATGCGCTGATTGCGTCGTTCATCGTGGCAATCACCGTCGTCCCGATGCTGGCCTTCCTCTTCATTTCGGCGGCGGATGTGCCGCATGAAGAAGAGACCTGGATGGAACACGCTTATATGCCCATCCTGAAAGCCTCGCAGCGCAGCAATAGGACACGCGGCCTCGTCATTCTGGCAGCGCTTGTCTCAATGGTGCTTGGCCTGCTGCTGTTTGGGGGACGCCCCACCGCCTTCATCCCCGATTTTGGGGAGCCACAAATTGCGATCAACGTGTCGCTGCCTGCGGGCACAAAGCTCCTCGATACCAATGTGTTGGTCGAGAAGATGGAGAAGTCTCTCAGCGAGATGTTCTCCGCCGACGAGCTTGAAGCAGTGCGCTCAGTCGTGGGCGGCGGCGGCCAGAGCATTGCCTCGCTCCTGGGCGGCGGCGGTGTGACAGAAAATGCGGCCAATATCGTCGTCAGCCTTAAAACAGCCGACACGTTGGAGCAGAAGCTGCCCGTCATCCGCGCCAAAGCGGAAGAAGTTTTCGGCAAAAGCAATGTGGTCGTCTCCAAGCAGACCTTCGCCAGCGGCGGCTTCAGCGGCTTTGAGATGAATTTGATCGGGCCGGATCAGGCAGAACTCGCCAAACTCGATCCCGAAGTCATCAAGGTCTTGAGCAGCGTTCCCGGCCTCACCAACGTCAGCAGCAATCTAGCACAGGCCGCTGCCGCCGGAGCCACAGGCCCAGTGACCTATATCCGCACCAATGGCAAACCGGCCCTCAGCTACAAGGCTGAACTTGAAACCGATGATACGCTCGGTGTTGCCAAGAAAGCGATTGAAGCCGTCAAAACTCAGATCAAGCTACCGGATGACGTAACCGTCGGTCAGGGCTTCAACAGCGAACTGCAATCGAGCGGCTTCTCCGGCGTGATCGTGGCGATGGGGATTGCCATTGTCATCGTGGTCGTCATCCTCGTATTTGAGTTTGGCTCGCCGATTTACTGGCTGGCCGTGATCCTCAGCATCTCGGTGGCCCCTGTCGGCGCAGCGATTGCGCTCACCCTGGCAAATCGTGCGTTGGGCATCTCGGCACTGATCGGCCTGCTAATGCTGCTGGGGCTGGCGGTGACGAACGCCGTTGTGCTGATTGATCGCGTCGGATCGAACCGCTATGAACGTGGGCTGGGGCTGTATGATGCCATCATCGAAGCAGGCGGACGCCGTGTGCGCCCGATCATCATGACCGCGTTAGCAACAATCATCGCCCTTATTCCACTGGCGATTGGCCTGTCAAAGGGCGCAATCATCGCTTCTGAGTTGGGTACTGTCGTCATCGGCGGCATGATCAGCAGCACGCTCCTGACGCTCATCGTGGTTCCGGCGGCGTATTATCTCGCCACCCCGATCCACGATGCCTTCATGGGCCTGTTGGGACGCCGTCCGTCTGCCGTCGCGGAAAAGAAGAAATAGGTTTATCGGGGCTGATTGAATCGGCCCCGATAAACAATCTGTCACGATTGCAATCAATTCCACATGAATCAAAACGAGGGATGCATTTGCACCCCTCGTTTTGTTATCTGGTATCAGGAACTCTAGTCGCCAGATATCGGCGTTGAGGTCGGGATCAGATCAAGGCGCTCACCCACCGTCTTGAAGGCACTCAAAGCGCGATCAAGATGCTCATGGGTGTGCGTCGCCATGTAGCTTGTCCGCAGCAGGCAGGCGTTCGGCGGCGTGGCGGGCGGGATCACCGGGTTGGTATACACGCCCTCCTCGATCAGAGCGCCCCAGGCGATGCCCGTCAGATACTGCTCCCCGATCTGTACCGGGATGATGGGGGTCACGCTATGGCCTGTGTTATAGCCGATTTGATTCAGGCCCTTACGCATATAATCCGCGTTGTCCCAGACTTTCTGCACGCGCTCCGGTTCGGTCTCAATGATATCGAGGGCCGCCAGAACTGCCGCTGCACACGGGGCAGGCAGCGCTGCTGAGAAGATCAGCGCACGGGCATGATGCTGAATGTAGTGAATGACTTCTTCCGTCCCGGCGATGAAGCCACCGATGGAAGCAAAGCTCTTGCTGAATGTCCCCATCATCAGATCGACCTGCTTTGTGAGGCCAAATTGATGCGCTGTGCCGCGCCCCTGTCCGGTGACACCCACGCCGTGTGCATCATCGACCATCAAGCGTGCGCCGTAGTGCTGGCAGATTTCAATAATCTGCGGCAGGGGGGCAAGATCGCCGCCCATGCTGTATACGCCATCAACGATGACGAGCTTTCCAGCGTCTTCAGGCAGCTTGCTCAACACGCGATCCAGGTCTTCCACGTCGTTGTGCTTAAAGCGCTTCATTTCGCCGCGTGACATCATGACGCCATCAACCGTGCTGGCATGGGCTTCTTTATCCATGATGGCATAATCGCCTTTGGCAAGCAGAGCCGTGACGGTGCCGACATTGGTTTGATAGCCTGTCGAGAAGACGAGCGCGGATTCCATACCGACAAAACGCGCCAGACGACGCTCAAGTTCTTTGTGCAGCTCCAGAGTCCCGTTCATAAAGCGCGACCCGGTGACGCTTGTGCCGTAGCGATCCAGCGCATCTACCGCCGCTGCTTTCACACGCGGGTCGATGGTGAGACCGAGATAGTTGTTTGAACCCAGCATGACAACATCTTTGCCTTCAAATGTTGCTGTCATACCTTCCGAGTCGGTCAGCGCACGAAAGAAGGGATAAATCCCCAGTTTTATCGCATCGCGGGCATCGGTGAAATTCTTTGCCTTGTCGAATAAGTCTGCCACGATAATCTCCCAAGTTTACTACTGACCACATCCCATTTAACAGGAATTGTCCCTACCCTTAACAACCGATGAGACAGTGTATCAGGCTTTAGAAGTCAGGACAAGCGAGTACACGCTCGCTTCGATCAGATTCCATCACCAATAAAAACCCTTGTTCACCCCAAAAGTTACTTGCGAGGGCGTGGATGTGTACGTTATAATACACTCCGTTACGGCCTCTATCCTATAAAGGAGATTTTATGTCGACATTGGCTATAAAACGACTCGCTGTCGTGGTTCTGTCGCAGCTTATCGGCTTTATCATTGCCTATTTAATTGTGACGGTGGGCTTCAATTTGCTGCCCCTCTTCACCACCATTCAGTCGCCCCAGGGCCGCAGCCCGGCAGTCTATGGAACGATCTATTTCATCGTGACAGCCGTGCCGCTTGGCATCATTGTCATGATCTGGATGGATGCCTTTCTCGATACACGCATCCTGCCTGACTAATCCTAAATGTCCTGGGAATACAAAAAGGCGATTCACAATGAATCGCCTTTTTGTATTTTTGAGTCTTATCCTCAATCCAACTCGCTGCCTCGCCCAATCAAGACCATCCCTGGCAGCGATCAGATCGAGAGAGGGTCAGAAAACAAATACCCTTCTAACTGCTTTGCCGCCACAGCCGCATCCTCCGGCGTAAAGAAAAAGTGCGTTCCCAGGACAGCAAACGTCTCCGCCGCGTCTACGCTGCATCCAAGCCCAACCGCACGCTTATAATGATCCATGCGTGTGACAGAATCCCCATGCCGTAACAGCGATAATCCTGCAAAACGGCCATAAACGTATTCCATTGCCATCAGCGGCTGAGTAAATACCAGGGAAGAGCGCTGCCATCCTATCGCAACAAAATCGCTGACGGGTTCATAATCCACCTGCGGCCAATACAATTGATTGAGTTCAAACCATTTGGCATCACAGCGGGCCACATCCTGGGCCTCTTCCGGCTGACGATAGGCCCAGATCTGAAAGGCTTCCATGATCACACAGTCTATACTGTCATTCAGAGATTCCTCGAAGTATTCCCGCCTGGCTCGCGCCAGATCATCCCCTTGATAGAATTCATCCCAATATGGCAGCGACAGCATCTCCATAACTGTAGAAGGTGTTTCGCTAAAATCCGCAGTGAACCCATACTCAAGATGATAAGGACGTTTACAGGACTCAATGATGGAAAAGGCATGTCCCATTTCGTGGATCAAGTTTTCCACATCCACGCGAAATCCCTGCGTATTCAGCATCACAAACACGCCTGTCGTACCCACCGCACGAGCTAACCCACCAATGGGGGCCGTATGGCTGCGTACCGCAATATCGACCAAGCCCATCGCCACCAGACGATCAAAATCAGCACCAAAATCAGGATCAACGCGATGAAAGACGCGAGAGGTCTTTGTCAGCAGTTCTTCGCTGGTGCTAAAAGGTCGCAGAAGTTCGCCTGATAGCGGGGTCTGCATATCCCAGGGAGCGAGAGACTCAAGACCGAGCATCGTTTGCTTCTGCTGCATCAACCGTGTGTAGAGGGGCGTCCACGAGTCGAGGATGGCCTGATGCAGCGCCAAACTCTGCTCAACCGTATAGGAGGTGCGTTCGCGCTCATGCCAGCAGTAATCAAGATAGCTTTCGAAGCCGTTGATGTGCGCCAGCTTTTGTCTCAAATCCAGCAGCTTAAGCCAGATGTTGTTAATCGCCCCTCGATCCTGCTCGCGCCGTACCATGAGCAGATGCCAGATTGTTTTTCGCATCTTGGGATCAGTCTCATTCATAAGACCGCGAGCCTGACGATCAGTTAGCGTTTGTCCCTGCCACTCAATCGTCTGCGCCCCTAAGAGCGTATAGTACTCATTGATCAGTTCATATTCTTGATTGAGCAGCGTCACAGCCTCTTCGCTCTGATTGAGCACCCGTTTCTTTTTTATCTGTGCGATGACAGGCAGAAAAGACGACGGCAAAATGGCTTCATGAGCATCAATACGTGCCATTATCGCGGAATGCATCTTGTGATCAATCGGCCATATCGTTTCACGAAAATCAGTAGCACGATGAGCAGCGTCAGCATCAGCGGTGTTTTGAGATGTCGCAATATCGAGGCGTGCCATACTTTCCTGGAAAAGAACTGCCACTTGAGACCAATCACGCAGCCACAGATCAATCGTTTCAGCGCTTAAGGGGCGCTCAACCAACTCATTGACCAATATCTGGACATCAGCGGGGCTTAATTGCAAAAATGCTTGATAATTCTCAGGGTATAACACAAAGACTCCTTTAATATCGGGAGGCGAGGCACAGCCATCCCGAACAGCAATCTGTTATTTACATCGTATACGACTTATCTCCAAAGCTTGCAGTCATTATTTTGCTGCGGCATATCTCACGGCGTTCGCAGCAAACTCGCCAGCGCATTGACGCCCGTATCGTTGCTGATCCGCACACGCGGCATCTCCAGATGATTGTCGCTCGTGTGCCAGACGCCAAACTCCGTCGTCACCGCCCGCAGCACATCGGTTGCGCCAAGCACCGCCAATGTCTGATCATCATAGTGGCCGATGGGATAGCAAAACATCCGCCCTGTGCGGCCTGTATGAGCGCTGACGCTCTCCAGGCTGCCCAGAATCTCATAGACGAGAAAATCATAAGATCGTCCGCGCAGATCGGCATGGGTCTTGGTATGCGATTCCATCGACATGCCCGCCGCCGCCATCTCGCTGATCTGCTCCCAGGTCATATAGCCCACACTGCTATGATCCGCCGTATCGGTGATGATGAAGAACGTTCCCGTCATACCAAATTCTTTCAGCAGTGGGAACGCCGTCACATAATGATCGCTGTAGCCATCATCAAACGTGAGAATCACGGGCTTCTGCGGCAGCGGCGTGCCATACATCAGCGCGTTATCAAGATCGTACAGTGACACAGCGGTATAGCCGTTGTCTTTCAAATACTGCAAATGCTGGCGAAACATCGCAGGCTCCACCGACAGGTTGATACGATATTTATCAGCATCAGCGGGAAGGGTGCTGATGTAGTGATACATCAGGATCGGCAGGCGAATATCGCGCAGCGTGCCATCGCCGCGCATGGTCAGCGGGGCGGCATCCTGCGCCAGTAGCGGGACAGCCATCAGGAAGCCCATCACAGCCGCTACAATCATGAGGCAAACAGCATGATAGAGAGGACGCAATGACCTCACCTCTTGCGCCGATACGAGATGGCTCCCATCTCGGCCTTTTTCAAATAGAAAGATCATCAGGGGTTAATCGCCCTTCTGTGCTCGTGCAATCGCATTTTTGGTATGCCTCGGCACAGAGTCGCCGTAACGCTTCTGCCAGTCGGGGATGAGATAATCTTGGTTGGTGACGCGCCCACGACACAGCGGCGATCCACAGCGGCAGGTCATGTCCATCGGGACAGCGATCTCGGTTGTGGCGTAATCATACGTGATCTCTTCGCCGGGCTGAATATCACGCCGCGCTACCATCGTCTCATCGTCGCGCCACCATGTGTTCGGATCGCAGGAGTGATTCATGTACTGAGACTCATCCTGTTCCGACAGGCACTCTGTCTCGCTGTACTGATACGAATGGATGAGAAATTCATCCTGTTTTTCAGGCGTCCAGCTAAAAAGCTCCGTGAGCAGTGTGCGCGGCGTCTCAGGCGGCACAATGCTAATGACTTCCCCCGCCTTGATGAGTCCCTGCGCGATGAGGCCGCGCCCTTCAATAACGCCTCGGTCAACGAGTGCAATGAGCGGGTGGAGCATAAGAGTTTCAATCCTTTAATTATAAAAAAGAACGATTTAAAACACCTGCAAAAAATGCCTGCGCCAACGCCCCCAGAGCGTCTACGCGATAGCCGCCCTCCTGAATATACAGCGTCGGCAGATTGAGCGCCGCGATCTGAGCGCCCATTGTGTGATAGCCAGGCCGATCAACGCCAAACTGCCCGATAGGATCATGCACATACGTATCGAATCCCAGTGACACCACCAGGGCCGACGATTGAAGATTGCTCACATGATCGAGAGCGCCCGTGAGCGCTGTGAGGTAGTCGGCCTCCGTCGTGCCATGCGGCAGCGGAATATTGCGAATCTGATTATGCGCCCCGACCTCATCGGCAAAGCCTGCATAATACGGGTAATCCTGCTGTGGCGCGGCATGGAGCGACACCACATTCACACGCGGGTCATCCCAGAAAATATCCTGCGTGCCATTGCCATGATGATAATCGACATCCAGGATCACCACACGGCCTAACGGCAAGAGTTCTACCGCTGCCACAGCCGCATTATTGAGGTAGCAGTAGCCGCCCGCAAAATCGCGCCCCGCATGATGCCCCGGTGGACGACACAGGGCGTATGCCTGTCGCTGACTATCGAGGAGTGCCTGCGCCCCGGCATAGGCGAGATTAGCCGCGTGCCACGCTGCATCCCAGGTTTTTCGCCCGATCGGACTCACGCTGTCATAAATGTAGCTGTGGGGTCGATTTTCAGTGCCGTAAAAGCGTTTGGGGAACGATGACTCGCAGTAATACGGATCGGCGTCGAGTCTGTCTTCCAGGTGATAGATAGACAGCGCCTGCCTGACAATCTCTTTGACATTGCCTGACAGCGCCTCGAACGCGCTGAGCCAGCCCGCATCATGCACAGCAACCAGGGCGCTCATGGGCATATTGGGCGGCGGCTCGATGAATTGAGCAAATCCGGCGCTGATCAGGCCCTCGCGCAGATGATCGATGCGACTCGGCATCTCAAAGTAAGGCACAAGATGGCCGTGCATATATTCGTGAGGCGGGGCGTGACCTGCATGGTGAGGGGAAGCATAGACAGGCAGCAAAGGCAGCGTTAACGATGGGTCAGGGGAATCGCTCACGATAAGGGCTGATCGCTTTCGGCGAGAGAACAGATCATCAATGCCTGCATTATAACGAGAAAAACCCGGCATGAACCAGGTTTTTCTCAAATTTAGAGCGATTTAACACAATCCGTGAGCGACACCCATCTGTAAACAGAGAGGTTGGGAGCTGAGGGGGAAATTTACCCGTCGATCAGCAGGCGTTCCGGGTCTTCGATTAGCTCTTTGATCTTCACCAGGAACTGCACGGCCTCGCGCCCATCGATGATGCGATGATCGTAAGTCAGCGCCGTATACATCATCGGGCGCACCACGATTTCGCCATTCACGACTACAGCGCGATCTTTAATCGCGTGCAGGCCGAGGATGCCCACCTGCGGATAATTCAAAATCGGCGTGCTCATGAGCGAGCCAAAAACGCCGCCGTTGGTGATGGTGAATGTGCCGCCCATCAGCGCCTCAATCGGCAGCGAACCATCATTGACCTGCTTGGCATAATCGCGGATCTGCTTCTCAATTTGCGCGAACGACATTTGATCGGCATTGCGGAGCACAGGCACGACCAGCCCTTCTTCTGCGCCAATCGCCATACCAATATCGTAATAGTGCTTCAAGACGACATCATTGCCCTGAATTTCGCCGTTCACACTCGGAAAGGCTTTCAGCGCCCCAATCGTGGCCTTGACGAAGAATGAGCTAAGGCCCAACCCGATGCCGTTACGCTCTTTAAAGCTTTCCTTGTGACGTGTCCGCACGGCCTGCACCGCGCTCATATCGACCTCATTGAAAGTCGTGAGCATGGCGGCAGTCTGCTGCGCTTCGATCAAACGGGCGGCAATCGTGCGGCGGCGGCGCGATAATTTGACACGTTCTTCGCGCTTGCTGCTGTCCACAGCGACAGGGGCTTGCGGCGCGGCAGGCGCAACTCTCGGCGCAGGCGAGGCCGCTGGCGCTTGTGTCGGTGCGGGAGCAGGCTGTGCGTCGTTGGGCTTTTGCTGGCCCGCGATATAGCTCTCCACGTCGGATTTTGTGACCTTGCTGCCCGTGCTCACCTGGGCCAAATCAACATTGTTGACCTCAGCCACACGGCGGGCCACCGGGGTCGCCTCGACGCGAGACGGGTCTTTCGAGGCAATTGACTCGGCAACCGCCGCCGCGACAGGTGCAGCAGGTTGTGCCACAGGCGCAGTCGGTGCCGCGCTCACACCCGCGCCGACTTCATCCAGAATACCCAGCACATCCCCGGCATGAACATCATCCCCGGTTTGATGCATGATATTTGCCAGCACGCCAGCTTGCTCGGCAGTGACTTCCAGGGCGACTTTATCGGTCTCAAGCATGACGAGAATCTCGCCCGCCTGCACCTGGTCACCAACTTTCTTCAGCCAATCTGCGACAGTGGCTTCCAGCACGGACTCGCTCAACGGCGGCACAACGATATTAAAGGGCATAGCCTCTCTCCCCGACTGTGGTTATTGAAATGTCCAGCTAAATGCATACTCAACAATCATCGACTGATTGACCTGATGGGCCGTCTTTGAGCCTTCGGCGGGGCTGGAACTGCGGCGGCGTCCCACATAATTGACTGGGATCGTGGGGCCGATGAGCTTCTTGAGACGATACTGCATAAAGTCCCATCCGCCCATATTCTTGGGTTCTTCCTGCGCCCACACCACCTGCTCCACGTTGGGATAGCGGGCCAGAACCGCCTGAATATCATCTGCCGGGAATGGATACAACTGCTCCACGCGCACCAGGGCCACCTGCGGATTCTTCTCGCGTAGGTCGCTGCCAATGAGATCATAGTAAAACTTACCGCTGACGAACGCCACGCGCTTGACCTGCGCGGGATCAGCCGCCACATCATCGATGACGGGCATAAAGCGCCCCTCGACCAGATCACGCGGGCTGGAGGCCACCGCCGGATTACGCAGCAGACTCTTAGGCGACATGATGATCAAAGGCAGCGGGTCGGTCTTGAGCAGGAGCGCTTGCCGCCGCAGCAGATGGAAATATTGGGCCGATGTCGTGCAGTTGGCGAGGCGCATATTCGTCTTTGCGCCCATCTGCAAAAAGCGTTCCGGACGAGCGCTGGAATGATCCGGCCCTGCGCCCTCATGACCATGCGGCAGCAGCAGCACAAGCGAGGGATGCTGACCCCATTTTTCACGCGCCGACATGATAAACTCATCGACGATGGTCTGTGCGCCGTTGGTGAAGTCGCCATACTGTGCCTCCCACAGCACCAGCGTCTCCGGAGCCTGCACGTTATAGCCAAACTCAAACGCCAGCGCCGCCGCCTCGGAGAGCGGGCTGTTCAGCACATCAAACGCAGCGGTGGCCTGCTCAAGCAGACGCAGTGGGCTGCGCGGTTCGCCTGTTTGCGCGTCATACAGCACCGCATGGCGATGACTGAACGTACCGCGTTCACTGTCCTGCCCTGTCAGACGGATCGGGATGCCGTCCTCAAGAATGGTCGCAAAGGCCAATTCTTCCGCGATGGCCCAATCAATCGTCAGAGCATCCGGGTCGGCAAAGGCATCACGCCGCGACATGACCGCTTTTTGCAGGCGTGGCGAATAGAAATTGAAACCATCCAGCGTATTCTTCAAGCCTTCGTTGATCGTGACAAGGCGCTCCATCATCACAGCAGTTTTGATGTGGCGGGCTGCACCGGGCGGCGGGTCTTGCGGCTTGTCAGGCACAAGTTCTTCTTTGGCCGCGATCTCATTTTCTTCCGCCAATGCCTTCTGCCACTTGTCGACCAGCGTTGAGGTCTGCGTGGGATTGGTGAAGCCCTGCTGATTCAGCACATCGGCCCACAGCTCACGGACGCGAGGATGAGTCCGCACCTTTTGATACATCATCGGCTGTGTGAAGCCCGGCTCATCGAGTTCGTTATGGCCGTAACGCCGATAGCCGATGAGATCAATCAGCACATCTTTCTCAAAGCGATCCTGGAAGGCGAAGACCATCCGCGCAATTTCCATACAGGCCGACGGATCATCCGCATTCACATGGAAGACGGGAACGCGGAAGCCCTTCGCCAGATCGCTGGCGTACAGACTGCTGCGCGAATCTTTGGGCAGCGTCGTAAAGCCCAGTTGATTGTTCGAGATGATATGGATCGTGCCGCCCGTCGTATACCCCGGCAGACGCGATAGATTCAGTGTCTCCGCGACGATGCCCTGGCCCGGAAAGGCTGCATCGCCGTGAATCAGGATTTGCATCGTCTTATTGGGATTGAACTCAGGAGCGCCGCGCCGATCCGCCGTTGTGCCAGCGGCCCGCGCCATGCCCACCGCCACCGGATTCACCTGCTCCAGATGGCTCGGATTCGGCGGCATCGTCAGGATCAGGTGATGTTGGTCGTCGCTGTCAATCTCGCGGCTCAGGCCCTTGTGATATTTCACATCGCCCACCGTCCAGCCAATCGCCTGAATTTTCTCCTGCACGCCAATCGGATCATGGAAATCGGCCAGAATCTGACGATACGGCTTGTGCATGATATGCGCCAGCACGTTGAGACGCCCACGATGCGCCATCGCAATCGCAATGGTGGACATACCCGTTGCGGCGGCATTGTGGATGATCTCGTCCATCATCGGGATCATCATATCCAGCCCCTCGATGGAGAAGCGGTATTTGGTCGGGAAGGTGTTTTGCAGGAACGACTCAAACACCTCGACCTGCGTCAGCCGATCCAGCAGCGCCACCGCTTCGGCCTGCTGGCCCGCATAACGATAGCGCCGCGATTCAATCGCATCGCGCAGCCACTGGCGCTCAGCAGGCACACGAATATGTTCAATATCAAAGCCCACCGATGAGCAATAAATCGCCCGCAGCGCTTCGATCACCTCGTAGGCCGTTTGCAAATTTTGCGCCGCCGGGCTGTCGATCAGGCTGGCGGGCATCTGCTTCAAATCATCGTTCGTAATGCCGTGTGCTTCGGGCAGCAGTTCAGGATCACCCATCGGCACGGAGCCGAGCGGGTCAAGATTGGCATTCAGATGCCCATACAGACGGATCGCCTGGGCCAGATTGACCGCCCCCACGACCTTGCGGAAATCGACTGCCCCCGCTGCGGCCTGTGGGGGCGCATCGGCAATCTCCGTACTGCTGCCATTGGTGGGAGGCGTCCACTGCTCGAAAAAGCGGCGCGTGGCCGCATCAACCGCATCGGGAGATGTCTGGTAGCGATCATAGAGTTCAAGGACGTAACCCGCATTCGGGCCGTAAAAATCAGATTGAGACATACTGTCTATCTTTGCCTATGGTTTGTCACTGCTGAGATGAATAGCTATAAGTCTGTGTCGTTTGCCCCGAATTTGCAAGGTGTTTGTGCGCTTCAACCCATGTTCAGGCGGGCAAAACGAGGCAATTCCAACAAACTTATTGCAAACATAACAGAACATGACAAAAACAGTCTTGCCCGCACTCAGAGATTAAGCCAGACTGCCCCTTTGACGCGGCTGGCGTTGGCGTTCTTCCTGCACTATCGTGAGAAAATCCTGAGCGAAAGCCTCTTTGATGACAGACGCAAACGATATTCTTCTCTATGAATCAGATGGTGTGCCTCTCCACATTCGCCGTCGCTATCAGCAGGCCGAGACGATGATCGTGCGCGAGGTGCAGACCGCCTATGCCTGGGATTTCCCCATCACAACCGCGCTGGATATAGGGGCGCATATCGGCAGTTGGACGCTCACCGCCAAACACAAATATCCCCACGCGCAGATTGTGGCTGTCGAAGTCGAGCCGGAGAATTTCGCCCTTCTCGCGCACAACACCCAGCATAGCGAAGTGGTGCATGTCGCGCAGGCGCTGTGTGGCTATACGGGCGGTGATGTGGTCGTGGGGCGGCATCGCTACAACAGCGGCAGTCATCGTGTCTATCCCCGCACGCAGATTGATGACATTCTGGCGGAAAATCCGAATTGGGATTTTGTCGATGCGCCGCCCCTGCAAACACCAGAACAGCTTCTGCAAAACGCCGGACTGAGCACGATTGACACGCTGAAGCTGGACTGCGAAAGCGGCGAGATCGATATTTTGCAGCACATGACAGAGACGCTTCTGGCGTCGATTCAGCATATTGTGGGCGAGATTCACACCTATCCGCCGCTGTTTGAGGCACAGATTGATCATCGCTTGGCGCGGGCGGGCTTCCAGATCGTCTATACGCCGCATCCCGCCAATCCGCAGTACAGCACCTTCCACGCCTGGCGCACACCGTAAAAAGCGCTGGTAGGTATACAGAACAGCGTGGTGCATCCCGCCGTCCGTTCATTTGAGGTGGGATTTTCGTAGGGGCGACCCATGGGTCGCCCCCATACCTGTCAGGTTAAGGATATGTGGCCTCTGATCAGCACGTGGCATTCGCTCTCACCAGAGGCTAAAGCCGTCTGTCTAGGGAGTACCAAGCCCCGTAAACGGGGCTCATAGCGCGGGAGATGGCGGGTTTGTAGCCCCATTCATGGGGCTTTGTCGCTGTAGGCGGACGGCTTTAGCCTCCGATAACACGACGAGCAATGTCCTTAAAAGATGGATTATCTTAAGTGCATATGGGGCGACCCATGGGTCGCCCCTACGAAAACGCTGTGAACCGTTGTGAACCTATCGCAGAGTGCAAAAATCGTGACACGTTATCATGTACACTTACCAGCACGCTGCGCCCAAAAGACTCATACGTGGTGAAAAAGCCTCTCTACCGCGAAGTGGGAGAGGGGTTGGGGTGTAGGGTATACTCAGCAAACACTCACTCAAAATCACCCCTCTCACGGAACTCATCGACACACAATAACATCAGATAACGAGCACCGTTGAACCGTAGGCCAAGCGGAGCCTATGGGGTTTTCAAAACGCACTATAATTGAAGGTCGGAGGCAGTTCGTTTCCCTGTGTTCATTAACGAAGTCACCCAAGTAAGGAAGGACTCTATGATTGATCAGCGAAGGACATTACGCAGTTTACGGGCAGGCATCGCCCTGGTCTGCATTGTCCTGCTTGCAGCGGCCTGTAATCTTGGCACGCCAGAAGCACAGACACTGCCCACACAGCCCGGCATCACCACAGGGACGGTCTTTGCGACGCGCACCCTGATTCCCGGTGTGCCGACATCGCGTGTTGTCACCACCACGCCGATTCCTTTCCCCACGCGAGTGGTGCAGGTCTTCCCAACCGCCTACATCCCGCCGCAGAGCAACCCGCAGCCGACAGCGCTGCCCCTGCCCTACAGCATCGTCATCCTGTCACCGCTGCCAGGCAATGTGATTGCGGGCAACGTGCAGGTGCTTGGCTCGGCCAGTCATCCGCAGTTCCTCCAGTACCGCCTGGAGTTTGGTCCAGACCCGAATCCTAACAATCTCTGGTTCCCCATCAGCGGCGTGGTGCAAAACCCGTTGATCAACGGCGTCCTCGGCGTCTGGAGCACGATTGGCGGCGGCTCACCCGATGGCTACTATCAGATTCGTCTGCGCGTCTTCATGCGCGATGGCAGCCAGCAGATCACCGTCGTGAACAACATCCGCGTCCAGAACCAGAACCCGACGCCTGTGCCGACCAACACTCCCCAGACGCCTGGCCCGGTGGCTGCGTTCACGCAGGATTACACGACGGGCAATGCCCCGCTAGTCGTGCGCTTCTTCAATCAATCGCAGGGGCAGATTACAAACTATCTGTGGAACTTTGGCGATGGCAATCTCAGTTCGGCCCTCAACCCGATTGAGACCTTTACCAAGCCAGGGATTTACAATGTCACGCTCTCGGTCAATGGGCCGGGTGGCTCCGCCAATGTGACGCGCCAGATCAACGTCATCAGCCCAGGCGCTCCGACAGCCTCGTTCATCCCGAACACCCTGAGCGGCCCGGCTCCGCTGACGGTCTCGTTCACCAATCGTTCGACGGGCAACATCACGACCTATGATTGGGATTTCGGCGATGGCTCGACCTCGAAGGAAGTCAACCCGAAGCACGTCTTCAAGGCCGTTGGCAACTACAACGTGATTTTGCGTGCGACAGGCCCCGGTGGATCGAACACCGCTGTACGCCAGATTACCGTCTCGAACCCGCAAATCCCTGCGCCTGTGGCGGATTTTGCACCAGGCGTGCTAACCGGTGAGGTTCCGTTCTCAGTGTCGTTCAAAAACCTCTCAAGCGGTCAGGTCACAGGCTATCTGTGGGACTTTGACGGCAACGGCCTGACCGACAGCACCGACAAAGACCCGACTGTCACCTACACTGTTGCGGGCAAGTTCAACGTGAAATTGACGGTGGCTGGCCCCGGCGGACAGAGCAGCAAGACGATTCAGATCGAAGCCAAATCACCGCCGAATGCGCCTGCGGCTAACTTCACCGCCAACCCCTTGAGCGGCACGGCTCCTCTGACTGTGACCTTCACCAATACCACCACAGGCACAGCGACCAAATATGAATGGGATCTCAATGGCGATGGCGCGATTGATGTCACCACCAAAGATGCCTCGTTCACCTATCCCAATCCAGGCACATACACGGTGCGACTCATCGCAACCGGTGCGGGTGGCGCGACGCAAAAAGATGTCAATATCAGCGTCAGTGCGCCGATTCCCGCCGCCCCTGTCGCCCAGTTCACCGCCGACAAGACCAGCGGTCAGGCTCCTCTGACAGTCATCTTCACCAACACATCAACAGGTCAGGTGGACAGCTTCGCCTGGGATTTCAATGGCGATGGCTCCATCGATAACACTGTCGATGGAACGTTCTCGTACACCTACAGCGCCCCCGGAACGTATGCCGCGACTCTGACGGTTGGTAATACGGGCGGCTCGAATACCGTGCAGCAGACGATCACGGTCACAGCCCCGCCCGGAGCGCCCACGACCAGCTTCACAGCGGCTCCCGAATCCGGCGATGCCCCGTTGAGCGTCACCTTTACCAATACGTCCACTGGGACAGTTGATAAGGTGGAATGGGATTTCAACAATGACGGTGTGATCGACAGCACAGCCAATGGCCCGGTGCAGTTCACTTACACCACGCCCGGCAGCTACACGGTCAAACTCACGGCCAGCAATTCCGGCGGCGCAGCCAGTGCCATCAAGACGATTGACGTCAAGACGCCTCTGCCCGCCAAACCTGTCGCCAGCTTCACGGCTGATCCCACGACAGGCGATGAAGGCATGACGGTGAATTTCACCAACACGTCCACCGGGGTGATCAGCGGCCTCTCATGGGACTTTGATGGCAATGGGACGGCGGATAACACCACCGACAATACCGCGTCCATCACCTTCCCCAAAGCCGGAACCTACAATGCCACCCTTACAGTAAGCAATGCAGGCGGATCAAGCACGGCTACCGTTCCGATCACGGTCAAGACGCCCACTGTTGTCGCGCCCGTCGCTGATTTCACCGCCTCGCCCACATCCGGCGATGCGCCACTGGTTGTGACGTTCAGCAATACGTCAACAGGCACGGTTGATAGTCTGTCGTGGGATTTCAATGGCGATGGTGTGGCCGATAACACCAGCGATAACACCGCGACCTTCACCTTCCCGGCAGCAGGCACGTATGATGCGGCCCTCACTGTCATCAACGCGGGCGGCAGCAATACGAAGATCGTCACCATCACCGTGACGACTCCTGTGCCGCAGGTTCCTGATGCGCCTGTCGCCAGCTTCACCGCCAATCCAACCAGCGGCGTAGCGCCATTGGTTGTGACCTTCACCAACACGTCAACAGGAACGGTGGACAGCTTATCCTGGGACTTCAACGGTGATGGCACACCCGACAACACGACAGACAACACGGCCTCCTTCACCTATCCGACAGCAGGCACATACACAGTCTCACTCACGGTGACGAACGCGGGCGGCTCCAATACCGCACAGCAGACCATCACGGTCAATGCGGCTGTGCCGGGTGCGCCTGTCGCCAGCTTCAGCGCCAATCCGACCAGCGGCGCGGTTCCTCTCACAGTGACGTTCGCCAACACCTCAACGGGTCAGGTGGACAGCGTGTCTTGGGATTTCAATGGCGATGGGACTGCCGATAACACCAATGCTTCAACGGCGACCTTCACGTTTGATACGCCCGGAACCTACAACGCGACGCTTACCGCGACGAATACGGGCGGCTCGAACACCGCACAGCAAACCATCACCGTGAATGCGGCTGTCCCCAATGCGCCTGTCGCCGCGTTCAGCGCCAACCCCACCAGTGGCAACGCGCCGCTGACAGTGACGTTCACGAATACCACCAACGGAACAGTGGACAGCGTGTCGTGGGACTTCAACGGCGATGGCACACCCGACAGCACAACCAACGGCGTCGTGACCTTCACCTATGACACGCCAGGCTCCTACAATGCCAACATGACGGTGACGAATGCAGGCGGCTCCAATACCGCGACGCAGCAGATCACCGTTGCCGCCGCCATCCCGAATGCGCCCGTTGCCGCCTTCACCGCCAACCCGACATCCGGCAACGCACCGCTGACCGTGACCTTCACCAATGGCTCAACGGGTCAGGTGGACAGCGTGTCCTGGGATTTCAATGGGGACAATGTGGCTGATAACACCACCGACAACACAGCGACCTTCACCTATATCTCAGCAGGCACGTATGCGGCCACGCTGACCGTGACGAATGCGGGCGGCTCCAACAGCACGCAGCAGGTCATCACCGTCGGCACACCCGCCCCTGCTGCGCCTGTGGCAGGCTTCACCGCCAACCCGACCACAGGCACAGCGCCTCTGGCCGTAACCTTCACCAACACGTCAACGGGTCAGGTGGACAGCCTGTCGTGGGATTTCAATGGCGATGGCACTGCCGATAACACAACCGATCAAACGGCGACCTTCACTTATGACATGCCAGGCACATATAACGCCACGCTGACCGTGAACAATGCAGGCGGCTCGAATACCTCACAGCAGGCGATTACGGTTGGCACACCCGCCCCTGCTGCGCCCGTCGCAGGCTTCACCGCCAACCCGACATCGGGCGATGCACCGCTGACCGTGACCTTCACCAATGGCTCAACGGGTCAGGTGGACAGCGTGTCCTGGGATTTCAATGGCGATGGCACACCCGATAACACAACCGATCAAATGGCGACCTTCACCTACACGACGCCAGGGACATATAACGCCACGCTGACCGTGAACAATGCGGGCGGCTCGAATACCTCACAGCAGGTCATCACCGTTGGCACGCCTGCCCCCGTCGCACCTGTGGCGGCGTTCACCGCCAACCCGACATCGGGCGATGCACCGCTGACCGTGACCTTCACCAATGGCTCAACGGGTCAGGTGGACAGCGTGTCTTGGGATTTCAATGGCGATGGCACACCCGATAACACAACCGATCAAACGGCGACCTTCACCTATCCGACAGCAGGGAGCTATACGGCCTCTCTCACCGTGACCAACGCGGGCGGCTCGAATACGTTCTCGCAGGTCATCGCCGTGACAGCCGCCGCCCAACCGCCAACGGCCAGCTTCACCGCCAATCCCACATCCGGCACGGCCCCGTTGGTCGTGACCTTCACCAACACCAGCGCCGCATCAGGGACGGTGGACAGCCGCTCATGGGACTTCAACGGCGATGGCACGCCCGACAACACGACGGATGATACGGCGACCTTCACCTACGACACGCCGGGGACGTACAACGCCTCCCTCACGGTGACAGGTGCAAACCAGCCGAGCACGACGACGCAGGTCATCACCGTCAATGCCGCTGCACCGACTGTTCCATCGGGCCAGATCGTGTATGTCTCGAACAACGAGATTTTCCTTGCCAATACCGATGGCTCCGGCGTGCAGCAGCTCACCAATGACAGCGCCAACGATCAGGCCGTTACGGTGTCACCCGATGGCAACAAAGTGGTGTTCGTCAGTGATCGTGATGCGGGCAATGGCGGTGGACAGGATATCTACGTCTTCGATATCAGCGATCCCGCCAACATCACACGCCTGACCACGAACGCCGCCGATGACGGTGATCCGGTCTGGTCGCCCAACGGCCAGAAAATTGCCTACGTCTCAATAGCAGATGGCGGCTCCAAGACTGATGTCTATACCATGAATGCCGATGGGACGAATCAAGCACTGCTGACAAGTGGAACGGATGGTTCAGACGAGTTCCAGCCAACATGGTCGCCGGACAGCAATCGGGTTGCCTTCGTGTCGAAGCGGGATGGCAACAACGAGATTTACACGATGGCATTGGATGGCAACGACGCTGCCAACCCACCGCGCCTGACGGATGACGGAGCCAGTGATACCGATCCCGCCTGGGCACCAGATGGCAGCCTGATCGCCTTCACCAGTGATCGTAACGGCGACGATGACATCTTCGTCATGCAGGCCGATGGAACCAATGCGCAGGCTCTCACCGACAACACGGGCAGTGAAAGTCAGCCCACATGGTCGAGCGACGCGCAGTATATCCTCTACACCAGCAACCAGGATGGTGGCGCGATCTACATCATGAAGCGTGACGGCACGAACAAAGTCCGCATGACCACTGGCGGCAACCAGAGCGCAGGTCAGTGGCGCAAAACGCCCTGATCCAACGCTGAGACAGGGGAGGGTGCAAATTGCGCTCTCCCTCATATACAATCAAGAGAGGCCCAGAATTCTGGGCCTCTCTTGGGTTTCTATCTGTCTGGTTAAATATCTGTCATGCCAAAAGCAAAACCGTCTGCGCCCCTTCTCACCTATGAAGCCGATGTCCCAACGGGCCTGGAATCACTGGCCGCCGCTGAAATAACCGCCATTCCCCAATCCTACAACGTCCAGACGTTGACGGGCGCTGTCCGCTTTCAACGGACGGAAGCCCGCTTGAATGCCCTTCAACAGTTGAAGCTCGTCACCGCTCTGTATGTCACGCAGGTCTATCCTGTGCCGCGTCCCAAAGCGCTGCTTGGTCATCAGCATTTCCAGGGGATGCTCAAGCAAATTGAAGTGGCGACGCAGCATGAACCCAATTCGATCTTCCGCACCTTTCATCTGGCCGCCGCCGGGGATGATTCCTCGGTCATGCAGCGCCTGAAAAGCGAAATTGCCGCCAATACCAATCTCACGCCCAATGAAGAAGGCGGCGATCTGTGGATTCGTATCCGCCGTGATGCCCAGAAGATTGGCTGGGAGGTGCTGGTGCGGACATCGCGCCGCCCTCACGTCACGCGGGCCTGGCGTGTGCGCGATTGGCCGGGCGCGATCAATGCGGTGGTAGCGCAGGCCGTCATCCGTCTCACACGGCCCACGCCCGAAGATGTCTTCTTGAACATCGGCAGTGGTTCAGGCACAATCCTGATCGAACGCGGCCTCAGCGGGCCAGCCCACATGCTCATCGGCTGTGACAACAATCCCGATGTCATGAGCATCGCCCAGACCAATGGCCGCGCTGTACCTGATCTGGCGCTCAACTGGCTGCACGCCGATGGACGGCGTTTGCCCATGCCAAATCAGAGCGTCGATGCGCTGGCGGCTGATCTGCCCTTCGGTGTGCTCATCGGGTCGCATGATGAGAATGAGCAGTTGTATCCGGCCCTCCTGCTGGAAGCGGCCCGTGTTGCCAAACCGGGCGCACGCTTCGCCATCGTCACCCAGGCCATCCGCGTAATGGACTCGCTGCTGCCCTCGCAAACGGCGTGGCAGGTTGAGGATGTGCTCAAGGTGACGCAGGGCGGCCTGCACCCTCGGATTTATACGCTTGTGCGGCGCTAAAACTCTTTTGCAGTCATCATTCACCTATCCATGAGGATCGTGGGTTTGTAGGGGCAGGATGCATCCTGCCCTGGTGATTTGTAGGGAATTTGGCGTGGGCGCGAGTGGGCGCGATGCATCGCGCCCCTACAAGGGCCTTTGTCGTATGGATAGGTGAATGATTACCTTTT